>CBDURI010000192.1:0-5681 GCA_965369435.1 uncultured bacterium | reverse complement strand
ATAGCAAGCCGGAGCAAGGCGACCACTACGGCGTTGGGCATCGTTCTGAGCGTGCTGGGGCCTACGTTCTCGGCGAGTGCGGCGACGCTGGACGGAGTGGTGGAGACCTCCGCCGGTCAGCCGGTGAACGGCGCCATGGTCACGGTCTTTAGCGCCGACCGAATGCGCAAACAGACCGTATTCACCAACGCCGAGGGCCAGTACCTCATCGTCGTCGACTACGAGGGCGAGCTCACGATCCGCGCGCGCGCGTCGAGCTTTGCGGACCAGACTCAGAAGATATCGGTGGTTGGTACGGACGTTCGTACGGTGGACCTCACGGTCACATCGTTTGAATCGGACATCGCCCGTTCCAACGCACTGACGGCTTCCGCGCATCTGACTTCACTCCCTTGGAACGATGTCGAGGAGCGTTCCCCGTTCATCGCGCAATGCAACTACTGCCATCAGATGGGAAACCCGCTCACGCGTGGAAAGCGGGATGCCGAATCGTGGACCAAGTCGATTCAGAAGATGGAAGGCTACGGGGCGCTCATCACAGACGAGCAGGTCGAGCGATTTAGCGAGGTGCTCGCGGCGGGTTTCGACGGTGAGCCAATCGACGTCGTGCAGACGCATGACGCTAGCCCGGAGCTTGCGCACGCGAAGATCGAAGAATGGCTGGTGGGCGACGGGATGTCGTTCATTCACGACACGGACGTGGGCGAAGACGGCAAGCTCTACGGCACGGACGAGGGGCACGACGTCGTTTGGGTGCTCGACCCGGAAACCAACGACATCGAGAAATACCCGTTACCGGAGTCGGACCTTCCCATGGGTGGCCTCTTCGCGGGTGCTGCGCTTCCGATCGGCATCTTCACCGGGCAGCACGGGCCGCACAGCATGGCGCAAGCCAAGGACGGTCGTTTCTGGATCACCAACGCCTTGTCCTCGACGCTCGTGTCCTTTCATCCGGAAACCAAGGCCTTCCAGCTGTACGAGATCGGCGAGGATGCGTTGTATCCGCACACCATTCGCGTGGATCCGCAGGGGATCGTGTGGTTCACGCTCGCGGTGTCGAATCAGGTGGGGCGTTTCGATCCGGAAACAGAGACGTTTACGCTCATCCAGCTCCCGCACAACGGGTTCTGGCGCTGGGTTGCAGACACCTTCTTTCCGATGCTCCTGAAATTCTCGGCTCGGTCGCCGCGTGAGAACAAGCACATCGACCTCTCCGCACACAAGATGCTGAGCGGCATCGAGTACGACGACCTCTTCAACATGCCGTACGGGCTCGACATCCATCCCAAGGATGGCGGTGTCTGGTACGCCAAGCTCTACGCGAACATCATCGGTCACATCGATCCCGAAACTCTGAAGATCACGGAATATGAAACGCCGCTCGCCGGTCCGAGGCGTCCCCGGTTCGACGCAGACGGCATCCTCTGGATTCCTTCGTTCGACGAAAGCGCCTTGTTGCGTTTCGACCCCGCCACCCAAGAGTTCAAGACGTACACACTGCCGACCCTCTCCCCGGACGAGTACGAGACGCCGTACGCGCTCAACGTCCATCCGCAGACCGGAGACGTCTGGATGACTTCCAACATGTCGGACCGCATCTTGCGCTTCATTCCGAAAGAGGAGCGATTCATCAGCTACCCGAGCCCCACGCGCGTCACCTGGCTGCGCGATCTCGTGTTCACGAAGGACGGGAAGGTCTGTTCGAGCTCTTCCAACTTGCCGGCATACGCGATCGAGGATGGGGTGCCGTCGTTCATCTGCCTCGACCCGCAGGGCGCCGACAAGGATCGCTCACTGGCAGCCTCCGCCGGCAAGCGACCGTAGCGCGACCCTCGAAGCTGAATTCGTAGGTTTTTTAGGCGCAAATGTTTCGCGTTCGGCTCCGGAAAGGGGGGGAGTACAGTGGCGCTTCGGCGGCCGCTCGGACGCAGAAAGGATCGCCATGACCCAAGTCGTTGGAGGAGACGCGCTCGCTCAGATGTTGGCCGCCGAGGGCGTCGAAGTCGTGTTCGGGATCGTCGACGGCACGTACATGGGCTTCTTTGCCAGCTTCGAGAAGCATGGCATTCGACTGATTACGCCGCGGCATGAAACGAGCGCCGCCCACATGGCAGGCGCGTACGCGCGGCTGACCGGCAAGCTTGGGGTTTGCATGGCATCCAACGGGCCGGGCGTCGCCAACATTCTGCCGGGCGTTGCCGTCGAGAATGGAGAGGGCAACCGGGTCTTGCTGATCACCTCGTGTCGGCGGACGCCCATTGCATATCCGGATCGCGGCGGCACCTATCAGTACTTCGACCAGACCGGGGTGACCCGCGCCATGACCAAATGGAGCGGCGCGGTGCCTTCCTTCGAGCGTCTCCCCGAGCTCTTCCGGCGTGCGGCGCGCATCAGTTGGAGCGGGCGCCCGGGCGTGGTCCATCTCGATGTTCCCGAGACGATCATGAATGGCGTCTTCGAAGCGGACGGCCTCGACCTTCGCCCGCCCGAAGCCTACCGGCGAACCGCGGCCATCGAGCCTTCCGCGAGCCAGGTCGCGCGGGCGGCGGAGTTGCTCCGAAACGCGGAGCGCCCGCACATTCACGCGGGGAGCGGGGTCCTGCACGCACGCGCCTCGAGCGCGCTCGAGGAGGTGGCCACCGCGTTGGGTGCACCGGTCACCACCAGCTGGGCCGGACGCGGCGCTCTAGCCGACAATCACGAGCAATTACTGCCGATTTGGGCCATGGAGCCGATCAAGAAGGCCCGTAGCGAAGCCGATGTGATGCTGGTTCTCGGTTCGCGTCTCGGCGAGACCGATTGGTGGGGTAAGCCGCCGTACTGGGGTAAGCCCGACGAGCAGCAGATGATCCAAGTCGACATCGATGACGAGATCCTCGGACTGAACAAGGCCACCGAGCTTGCGGTTCTGGCGGACGCGGGCGCGTTCCTATCGGCCCTTGCGGACGAGCTGCGTCAATCGCCGGTCAGCGATCAACGCCTGCAGGCCAACCGCGCGCGAGCCGCCAGCCTCGCGGAGGATCAGGCCAAGGTTCGCGCTCAACTCGACGAAGCGCTGCAAAACACGGGGAGCCCCATGCACAGCGCGCAGGTACCGGCCGCGTGCGGGCGCGTTTTCGGCGACGACACAATCTACGTGTTCGACGGCGGCAATGCGGCGGTGTGGGCGAGTTTCTTCTCCGAGATCAACCAGCCCGACACGCTGCTTTCGACCTTCAAGTTGGGCATGTTGGGTGCAGGCGTATCGCAGGCTCTCGGCGGGCAAGTCGCCAAGCCCGACGCCAAGGTCGTGTGCATCCTCGGCGATGGCGCGATGGGCTTTCACCTCCAAGAGCTCGAAACCGCGCTGCGCAATGACCTTCCCGTCATCTACCTCGTGCTCTGCGACAAGCAGTGGGGCATGGTGAAGCTCACGCAATCGATCGGGCTTGGAATGCTGCGTCCCATCATCGGAACCGAGCAGCAGGGTACGATCAACGCCGACTTCGAAGAGATCGCGTTCGACAAAGTTGCCGAAGCCATGGGTTGCCACGGCGAGCGCGTGTCTGACCCAGCAGAGCTCGAGTCTGCCCTTCAACGATGTGTGGATTCCGGGAAGCCGTCGGTCGTGCACGTCGACGTCGACCCGAACATGCACCTGTTCGCGCCAGGGCTTCAAGAGTTCAAGGCGATGCACCAGGAACCCGGCGCCTGATGGGCTCGAGACCGGCGGTGTTGGTGACCGGAGCGGCCGGTTACGTCGGCCGCCTTTGCGTCGCAGCTCTCGCCCAACGCTTGGACGAACTATCGGTGCTGGTCGCGCTAGACTGGACGGAGGTCGACGCTTCGGAACGGATCGATGGGGTCGTCTACGAACAGGGCGACATCTGCGATCACGCTCTCAAGGACCTTTTTCGTAAACACGGCATTGATACCGTCGTGCATCTCGCGTCGATCGTTCGTGCGCCGAAGGGCGCGCCGTCTGACCTGGCGTACCGCGTGGATGTTCTCGGGACGAAGAACATCCTCGAAGCGTGCGAGGACTCGTCGGCGACGAGGCTGATCGTCACCTCGAGCGGAGCGGCCTACGGGTACCACCCCGACAACCCCGAGTGGCTCGACGAGAACGATCCTCTTCGCGGCAACGACGAGTTCGAGTACTCCAAGAACAAGCGCCTTGTCGAAGCCATGTTGGCGCAGTGGCGAGAGGAGCGTCCCGAGCTGCGGCAGGTCGTTTTCCGCCCGGGCACGGTCGTGGGGGAGGATGTGCACAGTCCCGTCACGGACCTCTTCGAGAAACCCGTCGTGCTGGGCATCGTCGGGTCGGAATCGCCCTTTGTGTTCATTTGGGATCAAGACCTCGTCGCGTGTCTCGTCGACGCGGTCTTCTCCGACAAGGTCGGTGTTTACAACCAGGCGGGCGATGGCGCGTTGACCCCGCGCGAGATCGCGCGACTGCTCAACAAGCCCTACGTCCCGCTGCCGGGTTCGCTCGTGAAGGCGATGTTGTGGACGTTCAAGCGCCTGGGCTTGACCGAGAACGGGCCGGAGCGCGTTGCGTTCCTGCGTTACCGGCCCGTGCTCTGCAACCGGCGCCTCAAGGAGGAGTACGGCTACACACCGCAGCTCACCAGCCGCGAAGCATTCGAGCTCTACGCTCGGGCGCGAGGTCTTCTTCGCTGAGCTACTTCGCCGAAGTGCGCGGCGCAGCCATGCCCCTGACCGGATGCGCCCGATACGGCGCTTCGAGAATCGCCACTTCGTCGGCGCTGAGCTCGATCTCGGCCGCCGCAATGGCATCGTCCAAATGCTTGAGCTTGGTCGCACCCACGATCGGCGCGGTCACCGCGGGCTTGGAGAGAAGCCAGGCCAGCGCGACACGGGCTGGTGGCTCTCCCCGCTCGGCCGCCACACTCTTGACCGCCTCGACCACGTCCCAATCGGACGGCTGATCGTAGAGAATCTGGTCGAGTCCATCACTGGACGACCGGCTGGTGGAGCTATCCCCCAACTTGGTTCGCGTGCCCGCGAGCATGCCGCGAGCCAATGGTGACCACGGAATCACGCCGATGCCCTGATCCTCGCAGAGCGGCATCATCTCTCGCTCCTCTTCCCGGTAGACGAGGTTGTAGTGGTTTTGCATCGTGACGAAACGGGCCCAGCCGTTGCGCTCCGACGTCGAGAGCAAACGCTGGAACTGCCATGCGTACATGGAGCTGGCGCCGATGTACCGAACCTTCCCTTGGGTGACCAGTCGGTCCAAGGCGGCCAACATCTCTTCCATCGGCGTGTCCGGGTCGAGGCGGTGGATTTGGTAGAGGTCGATCGTCTCGACTCCCAATCGCCGGAGACTGTCCTCGCATGCTTGCTGGATGTGTTTGCGCGAGAGACCACCCATGTTGGGGCGGTCGTTCATCGGGAAGAAGACCTTGGTCCCGATCACCAGCTCGTCGAGATTGCCGTATTCTCGTAGCCATCGGCCGGTCACCTCTTCGCTGACGCCGAGCGAGTACATATCGGCCGTGTCGAAGAAGTTGATGCCGGCTTCGATCGCCCTCTTGAAGAACGGCGCAGACGCGTCCGAGTCATGGACCCAGGGCCGCCACTCCGGCGTGCCATAGCTCATGCAGCCAAGGCAAATCCGCGAAACGGTCACTCCCGTCCGCCCGAGATGCGTGTACCTCATTCCGCGGATACTATCA
>CBDURI010000191.1:0-5696 GCA_965369435.1 uncultured bacterium | reverse complement strand
AATGACCGACGAAGGCGACACCGACATCAGCGGGCTTTTCAATCCTGACGAGGCGGAAATCGAAAAGGATCTGGACGAGGCGACTTCCATCGCTTGCGTAGCCGGACTGACTGCGATCGGTGATGGCTCGATCACCGAGGAGCAGTTGAACGCGGAGAGGGTGCAAAATCTCGAAGAGGCGTCGGTGGAGTACATCCTGGCCAATCCCGATTTCGACTACTATAGTGAGACGGATCGCATCTCCGCGGTGTCGGCGGTTCGGGTCGCGACGGACGACGGCGCTCACCCAGCGGCGAGTGACGCGTTCACAGCGTAGAGGTCGAAGGCCTCACGTTCCGCCGCGCCTATCCCGGTCGCTGGCGCTCCGCGAACCACTTCCGATACTTCTGCATTCGGGATTGTTGCTCCTGTGAAGCACGTCGCTTGCACGTCGCGCGTTCCTTGGAGCCTTCGGGAGCCCCCCAGCGAATCTCGGCGCAGTCGTTCGGGTTGTACGCCATCTCCATGGCTTTCATTCGCTCGACTACGTCTGCCAGCGACAGCTTCCATGCGCTACCGTCCGAACCGATGTATTCGAACGTACGCCTCGCGAGTTCCGTTTCGAGCGCAGCGCGTACCTGCCGCACCGCCTCTTCGCGATCGGCCTGTCGAATTCCAAAGCGTCCGGGGTGCGCCGCGACAGTGGCAGGAAACGATACGACAGCGTCGATGCTGATCAGCAGCCGCATGTCGCGTGACGGGGTGGAGTAGTCCTCCCACGGGCCGCTCGTCAGGAACAGCGCTGCACCGCGCGGCATGTCTATCGGCCCGTACTTCCGGGCTTTCATGAAGTCTTCACCGTTCTGCACCGAGCTGCGTCGCCGCTGTACCGATTCTTCGAGGGCGTCGACCAAGCTCACCTGCATGCGGACCGGGTCGAGCGCGCGCGGGTTGATCATCCCCTCCATCGCCGCGTAGAACTCATCGGCCGTGCCCTTGTATTGGGCCTCGGACCAGGCCCGGGGTCCGCCACTCTTTCGCAGGTCCTCATTGGTGGCAATGCTCCACGGCTGAGGACTCGGGTCAGTGTCAGTGTCAGCGCCAGTATCGGGGACCGCGTCGTACCTTACTGGGCGCCATCCCTTGAAGCCTGCGCCAACCAGATCCGTATTGGGGGTGAACAAGAACGATCCACGCCAGAACCGTCGCCGGCCGACGGTGCCGTCGGGCTGGGCGTCGGCGCCGATCAAGACACCGTAGTCGGTGACGCCCTGGGGTTTCCATCGCGCCACGACCAGGACATGGCCGTACGGGTCGGCGAACACGGAGCCGGGTCGCATGGCTTTGCGGCTCAAGCGCAGCGGGTACAGGTCGGTGTGGTCGTCGTTCGGGAGGGTGCGTGGGCTGGAGGAGTGGACCGTCCCCGCCATTCGGCGCGTGAACCTTCGAAACGCGGCGACATCGTTGGCATCCGGAACCGAATCGAGATTGGAGAACACAGTGGGCTCGCAACGCGGTGGCTCGTCTTTACGGCCCCTCGTGCATGCCCGATACACGAGCGGCAAGCGGAGCTTCCAAGCGAAGTACGCCCGCAGGAAGTAGGGCAGGTCGGCGCAGTCTGGCTCCAGGTCGAGCCTCGAGTCCTCCCCTGGCAACCGATGATCGTAGAGCAGGTTCCGTTCCCGTTCTCCGATCACCGCTTGCAGGTGAGGCCAGGTGATGTCTTCGCCGGCAGGCTCTCGGAAGAGCTGTTCGACGAAGGCAGAGTAGAGGTTCTCTGTATCCCGCTCCCACTTCCGGCTCGCCTTCCAAGCCGGACCAGGAATGGAGCGCGGCGATTGCTGGGCCGGGTGTTTCGCGACCTGGATGTGCTCACAGGCGCGAATCAGGTCACCGTCGGCAAAGACGGCGGTCCAGCGTCCGGCCGTAGGTTCTGGCACTTCGACCCAACGGCTGTGCGGGGGGCCGTCGAGCACATGCTGCACCGGTGTGATCTGCGAGCCATCCGGAGCAAAGAGGACGAGCGAGGCAAGTCCAGGGTCGCGTTCGCTGGTCACGATGACCCGAAGCGGCTGAGACACATTGGGCCGGTGCGGTGATCGAAAGACGGCGACACGTTTGGTGTCCGCGCAACGGCCAGCCGGGATCGAAATTGGGGCACTCGGACGAAGCTCGGCGTTGGCCACGAGGGCCGGTCCAGGTGTGTGCCCCAACACCGTCATGTGGGTGATCCGCCGCAGGAAGGCGCTCCGCGAGCTCCCCTCGCCCAACGAAAGGTCGCTTATCGCGATCCGGTCGACGCGGTTCACCGTCTCTAGGTCGGTTCCTTCACAGGGCGTCAGGAACTCGGAGAATGCGTGTATCGCCATCGGCAGGCCTTCCTCGGTCGTGCCGAGGTAGAGCATGATGTGGCCTGGGAAGTGCAACAGCACGACGCCACGCCGCGCGGCGGCTTCGAGCAGGAGCCGCTTCTCGTTGAGGTCCTCGACAGCGGATACGTCGATGCCAAAAGTACCGGCAAGGGCCTGGCGCGCACTGTGTCGCGGCAGATCGATGCCAAACCGTGCGAAGACCTCCAGTAGAAAACGCGAGCAATCGTAGCCACCCCCTTTGCCTCCCCAGCCGTACGGCTCGCCGAGCATCGAGAAAGCCTCGGTCAGTACCGCGCGGCGAGTGAATGCCCGAGACTCTCGTTGTTCAAGCGTTGATTCGATGACATCGCGGTCCACGGCGAGGGAGAGCGCCTCGCTTGGAACCCAGCCGAGGGCGTACGGCGTTCGCGCGAGGTACATGCCGTTGGGCCAACGCGCGAGCAGTTGAACGACCTCACCCTCGCGCATCGTGCTACACCGGTTTCGGTCGAAGTCGCGGTCAACGGGCGCCGTGTGCAAGCTGCCGTCATAGGGCCCGCAGCGAAGCGCTTCGAGATTTTCGACGACTCGCCACTCTTCGATTGCTTCAATCGATGCGGGTGTGTCGAACGCCACTAGCTTGCTCGGTTCGAGGTGCCGGCCCTCTCGGTCGACCAACTCGTGTGCGGCGAGCCGCTCCCTCATATACGCCAGTCGCTCGCCGACCTGCATTCGCAGCGCGTCCCGGTCGATGGCCGCTAGCAGGTCCGCCTGTCCGATCGGCTCGCCATCCCGCGCCTCCCGAAGCGCAAGGCCGTGGCGCCGTATCGAGTCGGGGCCCAGTAATGGTTCATCGAGAGGGCCGTACGGTTCGTTGCGCGAGAGCCAGTAGTCCAGCGTTTCGTGCTCCGGCAACACGTGGGTGAGGGGCGGCTCGACCGCGCGCACCTTGGGGCAGGAGGCCGGGCGACGCGGCGCTTCATCCGTCGGCGGCTCGTCCTGACACCCGGCCACCGAGAAGACGCACAGGGCGGCCGCGACAGCCGCCCGAAATCCTATGTGGGTGCCAGCATCCATTGGATGATTTGGTCTTCGACGGTACCCCCGTTGCCCAGGCCAAGGTCCACTTTCTGGGGAAACCCCACGTGCCCCCCCTGGCTGGTGACGATCCGCCGAAGCTGCGTCGCATTCTGCAGCCAGGGACGTACGGTGTCGATGCCTACCATCGGGTCCCGCTCGCTCGCAATGAACAGCGTTGGAATATCGATGTCCTCGAGCACGTGACACGCGCTGGTCTGCGCCCAGTAGTCCTCGGCCCCCGCGAACCCATGCCGCGGGCAGATGACCCGCTCATCCCACTGTTCGATGGTATCGATGCGGGACGCCTCTCGGACCGGCAGGGGCACGTCACGCCGCGCCGCCACGTTCCGATAGATGTCCTTGAGTCCAGCCAAAACGTGATGCCGATAGAATATGCCGCGCGGTCGATCGATCGTGCGTGCGCAGGGCTCGAGATCGATCGGCGAGCACACCGTCGCGGCGGCTCGCACACGGGGGTCTGGCTGCCCAGCGAGATAGCGCAGCGCCATATTGCCGCCGAGTGAGTAGGCGAGCAGCAGGATATTGTCGTAGCCGGCGAGCGCCTCGCTCCCTAGCGCAGCGTCGAGGTCGGCGGTGAGACCAGCGTGATAGAAATCGTCTCCGTTGCGATCGGCGCCTCGAAGGTTGAGTCGCAAGCTGTCGATCCCAGCGCGCGAGGCGCAGAGTGCGGCCCTACGAGCATAGTAGCTCGTTGCGCCCCCGCCGAGCCCATGGATGATCACGACGATGGTGTTGGCCCCATCTTGGCGACTCAGTCGTCCGCTCAGCCTGAGCGTGCCGACCGAGCTGTCCTCGAAACTCGTCTCCCAGCGTTGCGACTCCGGAAGCCTGGCCGGGAGCAGGTTATGACGAAGGAACGGGCCGAGGGTCCAGAAGTGACCCCGCCAGTTCATGAGTCATTGGGTTTGAGCGCGCTGATGGCCGGAGCCTGGTCCGCGCGCTGATGCCATGCGTAGAAGGGCGGGCGATCCTTGCACGTCGGTCGATCGTCGTCCGCGCAGTAAATCCGGACGTGGAAATGGCTTCGGTGTGGCGCGCCGTGCCGGGGCTGCGTAATCACGCGCTTGGCGCGCATCAGCACCTCGGGGTTCGCGCCTTCCTTCACGGCCCGATTGAGGAGGCGCCGCTTGACCGCATTCGAAACGAAGATGTGTTGCACGTCGGTCGTCGGCTGGCTGAGCAATGATTCGATTAGCGCCCAGTTACGCGCGGCGTCGAACCTGTAGACGTTGCCCCACTGCTTGCCCATAGCTTGGTTGTTGAGCCGCACGAAGAGGTGCACGTTCACTGGTGTCGCTCGTCGATCGAGCATGTAGAAACCGAGGTCGACATCACGGCCACTCTGATGTGACACGTGCGGACGGGAGCGACCCCCGCCGGCCCGCGATAGGTCGCCGACCGTGAGTTGTGCGCGCGGGTAACGGAACGCGACTTCGTGTGCCGCGCTTTCGATCAAGCGGACGAGCTCGCCGGTGCCGTGACGTGAGTCGAGAGAGCCGACCTTGACGCGGAGGTCCTTATCATCGTTGATCCGCATGCCGAAGCGGAGCAGGCCACGATTCGGGTAGCCGACCGAGACGCTAGGGTTCGGTTCGAGGTCCGAGGGGGAAATGCTCCGCGGCATCCGCGCGATCTGGTCGAGGTCTTGATCCGACGGCTCGGCGTGCGTCTCCGCGTGTTGCGCCTCGCGCAGAATCGGGTCGCCGGTCATTGGGAGCTCGGCGGACGCAGACGTACCCAACGACCCCGACAGCCACACCAACGATGCCGCGGCCAGGGCACAAATCCACGGCACTAGCCTGGACCGTCCGCCTGTCTGTGAATACCTGTTCCCCATTTTGCGAGGCCAAGTGTGGCCCGAATCCCCTTGAATGCCAGTCTGCCGGTTCGAACCCCCACATGCCAAGGCTGAGAGCCCGTTCAGCCTGCATTTTACAGTGTTTTCTCTAGCTTCGGCCGCCCAATTCGCACAAAAAACGACAATTTAAGCGATAGCGGGTTGCTCGTCGGCTGCTTTTTCCGGTGGAAGATCGCTCGGAGGGTGGATTTTTGCACCTATGAGGTATCGCGCAAAGAGCCACCAAATGACGGCGAGACCCCACACCAAACCCAAAACGACTCCGCCGTCGACGATCCCACGCCACGGTTGTGGCAGTGATCGGACCCACCAAATCAAGAGGACCAAGGCACCGATGAAGATCCAGCTCACGGTCTTTTGCCGACGCGTCGAGTGAAACAAGCTGATGCAGAAGGGAAGAGCGAGTA
>CBDURI010000190.1:0-5708 GCA_965369435.1 uncultured bacterium | reverse complement strand
CAACGTGGCCGCTAGCGCGCGCTCGGTCGCAACACGCTCGCCGAGCCAGGGGTCGAGGGCTCGCATCAGGGCGCGGGCGGAAGGATGACGGCCGGCGGCCCGGCGGCTCAGGAGCTTGGCGATGAGACCGTCCATCCCGTCGTCGACATGCGGCGACAGCTGTCTCACGCGCGGAGCGTCTTCACGGATGATGCGGCGGAGGACCGCGGTCACGTCGCTCCCAGTAAAGGGAAGCTTGCAGGTGAGCGCCTCGAACATCGTGATCCCGATGCCGAAGAGGTCTGCACGCGCGTCGACGAATGGGTTCCCGCTCGCCTGCTCGGGCGAGGCGTAGCTCGGCGTGCCATAGACGCGACCTCGCTCTCTAGCGCGCTCGTCGGCCGGCGCCGTGTCGGCCGCGCACACGCCGAAGTCGAGAAGGTGTACGTCGAGCTCCCCGTAGCCACCACGGTTGAGCAGAATGTGCTCGGGCTTGATGTCCCGGTGGACGTAGCCATGCCGATGCACGCTGTGCAGGATCGACGATAGCCTAGCGACGATTACGGAGACCTGCCGCGGATCGAGCGGCCCGCACCGTCGCAAGTACGAAGAGAGGCTCTCCGATCGCATGTGCTTCATCACGAGGTACGGCGACTCGTCCGGCAGCGTGCCGTGGTCGATGACCGGTACGATGCCCGGATGAAAGACGCGCCGGGCGACCTCGACCTCGCGCCGCACACGGCTCATCAAGTCGGGGTTGCCGGCATGTGCCGGCCGGAGCGTCTTAACGACGACCCGCTCGAGCGTAGCCAAGCGCTCAGCCTCGAAGACGATCCCGGTCCCGCCCATCCCGATCGCGTTCCCGATACGATAGCGCCCATCGAGAAGCGTCCCCCGAAGCTCCCCACGCT
Source organism: uncultured bacterium (assembly GCA_965369435.1). Taxonomy (GTDB): domain Bacteria; phylum Myxococcota_A; class Polyangia; order Polyangiales; family Houyiibacteriaceae; genus SG8-38. Next base: position 4,818 of record CBDURI010000190.1, on the reverse strand, counting down.
CGTCCGACACGACCATCCCGCCGAAGATCGGCCGGCAACCCCGGGGGGGTCAAAAAACCGGCTACCCGCCCCCAGTGCCAGTACCCGAGCGAGTTGCGGTCTAGCGAGCTGTCCTAAAGCTATCGATGGTCTCCCGCTCGTCGTAGGCGTAGGTATACCGAGTCGCCCGTCGAAACTCGTCGCTGTCGACGACGATAGGGTATTTGAGGTGGTCGATGGCGCCGGCGGGGAGGTAGGGGAGGCCGAGGCGGCCTAGGCCTAGCTTGAAAACCGCCGCGGGTACGGCGAGTGGCCGGCGCCCCGCGGCCCGGACGATCGTCGACAGGGGTACAGGGGATGGGCCCGATACGTTGAAGATGCCGTGGAGCTTGTGGGCGAGGGCGGTGACGATCGCTTCGGCGGCGTCTTCCTCGTGGATGAAGTGGAAGAGCGGGTCGAAGCCCATGACCAGCGGCACGGTAGGGCCGCGCAAGAAAGCGGAAAGCGTCCCGTGCTTGCTGGGGCCTAGGGTGTACACGATGCGCAGGACGGCGGTGGCGATCTCTGGGTAGCGCCAAAGCGATGAAGCGGCGTACAAGTCCGCAGCGACCAAGTCAGCGAGCTCGGGGAAGGTGTGGGCCGCCATCGGAGGCTCGTCTTCGGTGTGGTAGAGAGGGGAGTCTGCAGCCGCGCCGTAGAACGTGTGCCGTCCAACAAAGACAGCCTGTTTGACGCCGTAGCTGTGGCAGTGACGGATAAACGCGCGAGTGCCGTATAGGTTCACGCGCATCCGGTCGGGGCTTCGATGCACGAGGTGCGTCACGGTGGCCATGTGGATAGCGGCGTCGGGCCGGTGGCTCCGGAACACGTCTTCGGCGGGTCGTTTGCGGATGTCCGCCTGGACGAGCTCGATCGCATCGGGCGCCTCGGGCCACGGCCTGCGATCGATTCCGATCACCTCGTACCCATGCTGGAGAAGCTTCAGCGCGGTCAAGCGCCCCAGCATCCCGCTGATACCTGTCACCAAGACCTTCATTACAGCACGAGCTCGTCTTCTGAGATCTCCTTCTCTCTGAGCTGACGCCCCTGCCGAATCAAGTCGCGGATGCGTTCTTTCACCTGATCGACCATCGCGCTCACGACTTCGTCACGTTCGTGGCCCGTGCCTTCGAAGTACATTGGCTGGCCGTATAGCAGCTGAAACCGCGTGGGCTTTGGCACAAGCACGATCCACTTCGTGATAGGGACGTACGGCACGCCGAGCAGCCGCCCGAGCCCCTTGAGATTTGCAATCGTCGGAAGCGCCTCGCCACCGCCGACGAAGCCGAATGGCACGATCGGACTCTTGGTTTCGAGAGCCAGCCGCATGAATCCGGTCCCGAAGCCGACCAGCGAGTCGGCGTCTTTTGCGAGCTTGGCAGTGCCACGCGCGCCTTCGGGGAAGGCGAGGAGGAGTCGCTCGGCTCTCAGCAAACGTAGGGCCTGATCCGGGTTTCCGGTGAATTGGCCCATGCGGCTCATGACTTGCGACGCCCCCGGGAACTCGTGGATGAATTTGTCGATCATCGCGTGGGGCAGACGTGGGCGCTTGGCGTCGAGCAACATCGACCCCATGACCATGGCGCCGTCGATCGCGACCCCGCCCGAGTGGTTACCGACGAGGATACCCCTTCCTTCAGACGGCACGTGGTCGAGCCCGTATACGTCCACCTTGAAGTAGAACCGGTAGACCCAGGCGAATGCCGACACAAACCGCGTGAGGTCATTCTTGTCGATCCCGTAGGGGTCGATCCCGAATTTGTTGAACTCGAGGTCGAGCGCTTCGATGCGGGCTGCGACTTCAGGGTCGATGGGGAGCAGTCTATCGAACAAGTGGGCCTCGGCTGGTTCGGGGATCTGTATGTTGTCGCGGCCTAGAACGCAATCTCAGTCCGCTTCACGCCTGCGGATTCCCAAAGCGCGCATCTTTTTGTACAGGTGGCTTCGCTCGAGGCCGAGGTCGGCGGCGGTCTTCGTCACATGCCCGTCCCGAAACTCGAGGGCCCGCGTGATCAGGTCTCGCTCGACGGCTTCGACCATCTCCCGAAGCGGCGTTTCGGGCCGAAAATAGCTCGCGGAGCTCCCACCGGGGTCGATGGGCAGCAGGGCGCGGGCCTCGGTTGCGGTGATGGTCTCATCCGGGGTCAGGATCACCAGACGTTCGACCAGGTTTCGCAGCTCACGGACATTGCCAGGGTACGGGTAGGCTTCCAACAACCGCATCGCCCCCTCCGAGATTTTCTTGCCAGGCCGTTCGTGCATTTCGCATGCGAGGGACAGGAAGTGGTCGGCCAGCATCGGGACGTCTTGAGCGTGTTCCGCGAGCGCCGGCACCTTCAGCGGCACCACGTTGAGCCTGTCGAATAGATCGGCGCGAAATCTGCCGGCCTCGATCTCGGCTTCGAGCGACTTGTTCGTCGCGGCCACGACCCGCACGTCCACCTCGACGGTCGATGCGGCGCCGACCCGCTCGACCTCGCCTTCTTGCAGCACCCGTAGCAATTTGGCCTGCATCTGGGGCGGCATGTCGCCCACCTCGTCGAGAAAGAGGGTCCCTCGGTGAGCTCGCTCGAACTTGCCTCGTCGTCGCTTCGTGGCCCCGGTGAACGCGCCTGCCTCGTGACCGAAGAGCTCGCTCTCGATCAGGCCTTCGGGAACGGCCGCACAGTTGAGCTTTTCGAGTGGGCCAGCGGCCCTCGTGGAGCCGGCATGAATGGCGGCGGCAACCAGCTCCTTACCGGTGCCCCGCTCCCCCAGGATTAAAACCGTCGCATTCGAGCGCGCTGCGAGGTCGATCTGTTTGCGGAGCCTGTCCATGGACGGGCTGTTTCCAAGTAGCGCGTCGCTTGGCCCGTACCGACGCCGGAGCTCTCGGTTCTCCTGCTGCAGCTCGCGAAGCTCGAGGCTTCGCCCGAGCGACAGGGCCAGCCGGTCGCTGCCGATCGGTTTCTCGATGAAATCGTCCGCGCCGCGCCTCGTCGCTTCCATCGCGACCTCGATCGAGGCGTGTCCGCTCATCATGATGACCGGGGTCGTGATCTCCAGTCTGTGAAGCTCGTCGAGCATTGCGAGCCCGTCGAGCCCCGGGAGCTGCACGTCGAGAAGAATCGCGTCGAAGGTCTGCTTAGCGAGCTTTTCGAGCGCGATCTCGGCGCTGCCGGCGACTTCGACGTCGTAGCCTTCGAGGCCGAGAGCGCGCGAAACGGAGGTCAGAATGTTCCGCTCGTCGTCGACGACGAGGATCGTCGCGGCCGTCATGCGGTTACGCTAGCACACCACGCGCCGCGCTCAGGTGCCGGTTTCGTCGGCGCGCTTCTTGTTGGCAATCGACCGCACGTTGGTCTCTGACACGCGCTGGTTGGCAGCCAACCAAGGTGTGAGGTCTTCGGGCGATTCCGGGCGGGCGTAGAGGTATCCTTGCGCGACGTCGCAGCCGTTTTCCCGCATGTACTCTAGCTGCGCTTCGGTCTCCACGCCCTCCGCGATCACCTCGAGGCCCAAGTTTTGGCCGAGGCCGATGATCATCTTCGAGATCGGCCCACCTCGATCGTGCGACCCTACGCTTTGAACGAAGTTCTTGTCGATCTTCAAAGCGTTGAGCGGGAACTCGTGCAGATACGTGAGTGACGAGTAACCGGTGCCGAAGTCGTCAATCGCGATGCGCACGCCCACGTCACGAATCTCGCGAAGGAGCGCGCTCGCTTGGGCAGGGTCGGACATCAGACAACTCTCGGTGAGCTCGAGCTCCAAGAACTCCGGTGGGAGCTTTGTTTCCTTGAGTGCGCTCCGGACCTTGTCGATCAACATGGGGTCTTCGAACTGCTGTGCGGACACGTTGACCGCCATCCGCATCGGCTCGAAGTCCATTTCGTGCCACTTCCGAAGCTGCTCGCATGCAGTCTGCAGCACCCACTCGCCGACCTCGTTGATCAGCCCAAACTCTTCGAGACCGGTGATGAAATGATACGGCGTAAGAAGGCCTCGCGTCGGGTTCATCCACCGCAGGAGCGCTTCGACGCCAATGACCGTGCCGGTCCGGAGGCCGAGTTGAGGCTGATAAACCAGCTCGAATTCGTTCCTTTCGACTGCCCGGCGCAGGGCCCATTCGAGCGCGTGCCGGGACTGCGCTTCTTCCTGCATCGCGTCGGCGAAGAACTGATAGCGGCCGCGCCCTGAGGATTTCGCCTGATACATCGCGAGGTCCGCCGCCCGGAGGAGCTCCGAAAGATTGCTCCCATTTTCCGGGTACATGGCGATACCCACGCTGGTCGACGTGTTGACCTCGTGGCCGCAAATGGTCCTGACGTCGCTCAGGCTCGCGAGGATTCGCTCGATGACCGGCAGAACTTCCTTCGCCTCGCTGACGCCTTCGAGGATCACCGCGAACTCGTCACCTCCGAGCCGGGCCACAGTGTCCTGGTCGCGAACGCTTGCCCGGATTCTCTGCCCCGCCTCGATCAGCAACTTGTCCCCGATCTCGTGGCCCAGCGTATCGTTGATCTCTTTGAAGCGATCCATGTCGAGGATGAGGGTCGCCACTCCGCTGCCTGCGCGCACCGCACGAGCTAGAGCGTGGTCCACCCGCTCGCGAAGCAACGTCCGGTTGGGGAGCGAGGTCAGCTGGTCGAAGTGGGCGAGACGGACGAGCTCGAGCTCGGTTCGCTTTCGCTCGATCGCGTAGCGGATTACACGGTGAAGATTCGCACCGTCGATATGGCCCTTGACCAGATAATCTTGCGCCCCGGCCTTGACCGACCGAAGCGAAACCGCCTCGTCTTCCCAGGCGCTCACGATCACCAA
>CBDURI010000189.1:0-5733 GCA_965369435.1 uncultured bacterium | reverse complement strand
CCTCCGCGGTGTCCTTCGACCGTCGATGCAAGCCGCCGTCGCACCTGCGGCAGAGGCGCCACGGCGCCGAGCTCCTCGATGAGCCGCGTCGCGCTCGGGGTACGCGCGTCGAGGTCCACCGTGATCAGGCGCTCGATCACTGCCCGCAGCGGCGCCGGGACGTCCGGCGCGGCGTCGGAGAGTGATAGCTGGTCGCCATCTAGAATCTTCCGCATCGTCTCGATGTCGTGAGCCCCATCGAAGGGGCGCACCCCAGCGACGGCTTCGAACAAGACGACGCCGAGAGAGAACAGGTCGGCCCGCCCGTCGACCGCCTCGCCGCGCATATGTTCGGGCGACATGTAAGGGATCTTCCCCTTGGCGCTACGGCTCGCGGTCACCGCCGCGTTGTCGATCGCCTTCGCGATTCCGAAGTCCGCCAACTTGGTCTCGCCCGATCGGCTCAGCAAGATGTTGGAGGGAGAGATGTCCCGGTGAATCAGGCTTCGGTGCGCGTGCTCGAGGGCATAGGCCAAGTCCAACCCGATCAACGCAACTGTGTCGGGGGACAGCTTCTCTTCAGGAGACGATTTGAGGAGCGATCGAAGGTCGATGCCGTCGACGAGCTCGAGAGTCATGTAGTGCACGCCGCCGACCTCGCCGAAGTCGATCACTCCCACGATGTTGGTGTGGCGAAGCTGCGCGGCGAGCTTGGCCTCACGCTGAAAACGAGAGATGAACTCGTCGTCGTCGCTGAACGCAGGCAGCACGCGTTTCAAGCAAACACGCTGCTCGAACCCGCCCGCCGCGTCGCGCGTCGCTTCGAAGGTCTCTGCCATGCCGCCCACGCCGAGACGACGAATCAGGCGGTAAGGACCAAACTCTCGGGGCTCACCGGCCATCCATTGGGAGCCTAGCATCATTGTGAAAGCACTGGCGCGCGCATCCATGGCGATGCAGGCTCCTGCGCCACTGATGAACGCAGCGTCAGGTCCAAACCGAGGCGCCCAGCGCGCCATCTTCCGGAGCCTGTTCGACCTGGCGATGCCGATCGTCGGCCTGAATGTACTCAGCGTTCTTACGCTGGCGGTGGACACTGCGATGTGCGGCCGTCTCGTCGACGCCGAGGAGGCGCTCACCGCGCTGGGTTTCGCGGGTCAGCTGATTTTCCTGCTGATGGTGGCGATGCTCGGACTGACCGTCGGCACTGTCGCTTTCATCGCGCGGGCCCACGGCGCCGGCAAAACCGAACGCGTGAATCACGTGCTCCACCAAAGCATTCTCTTGACCTACGTGGTGTCGATTGGCGTGGCGATAGTCGGTAATCTCGGCGCCGGCACCGCGATGGATTTGCTCGGCGCTGACCCGGCGGTTCGCGACCTCGGGGTGGATTACCTGCGTCCACTCGTCGGGTTTACGGTGTTCTTCTACTTGAACATGTTGTTCGCTGCGGCGTTACGCGCAGTTGGCAATACGATGTTGCCCTTCATGATCGCGTTGTTCAGCAATTTCCTCAACATCGTCTTGAACTACGGACTCATCCTGGGGCGCCTCGGTCTCCCCGCCATGGGCGTTCGCGGCGCGGCCTGGGGAACAGTCATCTCACAAGCCGTTGCGGTCGCCCTGATGGTGTTCCTCCTGCGACGCGACGTCGTGTATGGGGTGCGGGCGCATCTTCATTTGGCGCCGATCGACCGCCCGCTTGCGAACGATCTCTTTCGCGTCGGAGCGCCTGCTGCGCTCGACATGCTGGTCCTCAACGTGGCGTTCCTATCCGTCGTCGGGATGCTGGGGCGCGTGGCACAGGTGGCCGTGGCAGCACACGGGATTGGTCTGCGCATTCAGTCTTTGGCGTTCGTGCCTAGTTTGGGTGTCTCACAGGCCATCGGAGCCATGGTAGGAAACGCGCTGGGCCGCGGGGATGTGGACGAGGCGCGGGAAGTCGTGCGTGGTGGCATGATGCTGTCGACGGGGATCGCCACCGTGATCGGCCTCGCGATCGTGTTCGGGGCCGCACCGGTCCTCTCGATCTTCGAGGTAGACCCGGCAACCGAGCTCGGGCGCTATTCGATCCTCTGGATGCAGGTGCTCGGCTGGGGCATGCCCGTCGTCGGGATTCACATCGCGCTCATCGGAATGCTCCGCGGGGCCGGGGCGACCAACACCAGCCTGATGATCAACATCATGGGTACCGTGGTCATCCAGGTTCCGCTCAGCTGGTTTCTCGGATTTGTCATGGGGTGGGGCGCCTTTGGAATTTGGGTGGCTATGCCCATTTCATTCGTGGTGCGTATGTGCCTAGGGGTCGTCGCCTACCGGCGCGGGGCCTGGGCCCGGGCGGGCGCGACGATCTGAGCACCCGTCCATGAGCAGGGATTTCTCCGAGTCACGTTCTTTTGGTAACCTCCGGTCATGATCAACGCCTTGATCAGGGCGGTGTATCGAGTGGCACATTGGGGGTTGCGACTCCTGTGGTTCATTCGGCGGCCGGAAACCACGGGAGCACTGGTGGCCGTATGGTACCAGGGCCGCGTTCTACTCGTGAAGAACTCCTACAGGCGGCAGCTCACCTTGCCCGGGGGGTACATCCGGCCGCGTGAGGATCGTCGAACGGCCGCGGCGCGAGAGCTTCGCGAAGAGGTCGGCGTTCAGGTGCAGCCCAAGCGGCTGGTCCACGCTTACCATGGCACCCATGTCTTCGAGCACCGCCAAGACACACTCGACATCTACGAGCTCGAGGTGGAGGAGGCGCCCGACGTGCGCGTCGACGATCGCGAAGTCGTGCGCGCCGAGTTCCACACGCCCGACGAGGCGCTTCGTTTGGACATTGTGCCGCACCTCGAGGAGTATTTGTCGCGGCGACTCGGACAGGCGGCCGGTTGAGTCCGGTCAATCCCCGCGAGGCGCTCGCACGCGAGGCTCTACGACTCCATGAGCGCTATCATCGCGAGCTCATCGAGCGTTTCTCCGTGTGTCCATGGGCGAAGCCCGCACGAGCGGCCGGTCGAACCCGGGCCCACGTCGTCGTCGACGCATCGTGCAGCCCGGAGGAGCTGGTGCCGGTGCTCGCGGAGTGGGCCGCCGACGACACGGTCGATGTCGCGTTCGTCATCGCACCGCGCTTTACGGGTGACGCAGATGCGTTCGCGGACTGGGCCACGTCGATCGCACAGGCGCAGAGCGAGGTCTTTCTGACTGCGCCGTTCTATCCACGCGTCCCGGGCTCCGCCGGCTCCATCCAGTTTCTGCGTCAGACTCCCGACCCTACGGTGCAACTCGTCCGCCGAACCCGCCTCGAAGAGATCCGGGCGCAAGACCCACCGCACTACACGGACATCTTCGATTTGGATCTACGCAAGCTCGAGGCGGACAACGCCCCGCGCGAAGTAGCCGCCTCGGTCGTCGCGCACAACGAACGAATGATCGAACGCGAGGGCAGGGCGGAGATCCAGCGGATTCTCGATGACATTCGGGAGGACCGGGAGCGGACCTACGCAAGGCTGTTGCCGTTGCTCTGACAGTGTCAGCGTCGGAGTTTGCGCCCCAGGTAGCCTGACGAGATCACGGCCCACGCCGCGCCCGAAATCAACCCGCCAGTATGGACCCAGTTTGCGATGTGCCCGACCCAGCCGGTGAAGCCGAGGGCTAGCCAGATCAGCATGAAGGTGGCCAATTGCTGCGGCATTCGGTACGGGAAGCTCGGGTCTAGGCGGCCTCGGATCCAGACGAAAGCGAACAGGCCATAGACTACGCCTGACATTCCGCCGAACTTCGTCGGTCCCGAGATGACGTACTCGAGCACGTGCGAAAACGCCGCCGTCGTGAGGACGAAGATCAACAAGTAGCGGGCAGAGAACACGCGCTCGATCGCCGTGCCGAGGTCTTTGAGCCACCACAGATTGAATGCAATATGCATCAGGCCGAAGTGTAGGAACATCGGCGTGAACAGGCGCCACGGCTGGCTCTGCCAAATCACGTTGACGTCGCCGAACACATAGCCACCCCTCACGGGGACGAGTGGCACGAAGGTGAAGTAAGCAACGACATCCGTCTTGTCGCCCATGCCCGTCAGAACGAACACCGCGACGCAAATGCCCATCAAGCTGCCGGTAACGGTTCCGATGCGCATGTTCTGCTTCGCGTCGATCTGCTTCCGAATCTTGTTCGTGCGGACCCTGAGTTGCTCGTCGGTCTTGGCTTCTTGGCGGCGTTGCGCGCGAGCTTTTCGCGCCATGTCGGAGACCTGCTTGGAGCTCCCGTCGAAGCCATTCAGAAACGCGCGCGCTTGCTCCATCCGGTCCTCGTCGTGAACCCACACCGCAAATGCGCTGTCCCTCGTTTCCTTGATCGTCGTCACCACGCCGTCTGCGTACAGGGCGTCGCCGAGGGTGTTGGCCTCAGCCTCATCGGGCACGGTCGTCAATAGGCGCATTGCGGGGCGGAGTGTAGCCGCTTCGATCGGTGTTTCAATCGCCGCGGACCATAGAGTACATCACGCAGTCGCGAGGTACGTCCGACCGATTCGGATGATGCCCGTACTGCCTAAGCCGTCCTTCGTACTGCATCCCTACCTTTTGCATGACCCGGGAAGAACGGGTGTTCTCTTCGTCGCAGAGCGCCTGGATGCGCACGATCCGGTCGTCTTGGAAGGCAGCCGCGCACACCTGCTTCATCGCTTCGGGCATGTACCCTTCGCCCCAGAAACGGCTGCCAAGCGCAAACCCGACCTCCGCCCGGTGGAAGTGAACGGTGCAACCGATGGTCCCGACCAGTGCTCCATCTTCCTTGCGTTCGATGAGCCATATTCGGTGACCCATGCGGAGGTCCCAGGCGTCGATCGCTTGCTGGAAGTACTCTCGGGTCTGGGCGGGACTCGTATGAGGCGCCCACGTGAGGTAGCGGGTGATCTTCGGGTCACTCGCGTAGGACTCGAAGGCAGTCTCGGCGTCCTCGATGGTCGGGCGCCGCAGCACGAGTCGCGTCGTTTCCAACTCTTCGGGCGGGAACTCCACGGTGCGCGTATAGCACGACGCCGCTTCGCGATGGATCCGCTCGAGACCAGCTGATAGGTTGCGGTCCATGTCCGGCTCGGAGCCACTCGATGATGCCGTGCTCCGCCTCTGCGAGCGGCTCGGCTATTCCTTCACAGACAAGGGACTTCTGCTCGACGCGCTCACCCATCGCTCGTTCAAGAACGAACGACCCGACGTTGCGGCGGCCGACAACGAGCGCCTCGAGTTTCTCGGCGATGCGGTCGTCGGCCTCATGGTCGCATCGTTGCTCTACGCGCAGTTCCCCGACTCTGACGAAGGCGAGCTCACCAGGCGGCGGGCCGATTTGGTCAGCGAAAAGGGGCTTTTCGAAGCAGCCGAGAGCATCGGTGTCGGCGATGCCATGAGGCTCGGGAAGGGCGAGGAGAAGTCGGGCGGTCGCTCCAAGTCTAGGCTGTTGGAGAATGCTCTCGAAGCCTGCCTCGGCGCGATCTACCTCGACGGTGGAGCCGATGCGGCCTTCGAGGCGGCTCGCCGGATCTTCGAACCTCGTTTGCATACCAGCGCCCCGGGCCTCCGGGATGCCAAGTCACGCGCCCAAGAGTGGGCGCAGGCGCATCTCGGCGGGACACCGAGCTACCGGATCGTTGGAACGGAAGGGCCCGACCACGATCGGGAGTTCACCGTGGCGCTCGAGCTCAACGAGGAGGAGGTGGCGACGGGCACAGGCCGCTCGAAGCTCGCAGCAGAACAAGCAGCAGCC
>CBDURI010000188.1:0-5746 GCA_965369435.1 uncultured bacterium | reverse complement strand
TCGTTCCTGTCTCTCCGGCGGGCGCTATCGAATGGCAGTTGGAACATCGCGACGGGGAGCGTTGACTCGCTCCACCCGCGCATTGTCCCGGGGCCCCAAGGGCTATCAGCCATGCTCGCTCGCACTCCGACCGGACAAAAGCGGTTGTTGAATAAGTTCGTGGGTCCTCAGACCCCCTCTTCATTCATCGGTACCACCCAGGCGGTCTCGAAGCAACGAAACGAGTCTCGAAAGCTCGAAATTAGCCCACTCTGGCCGCCCGCCCCGGTCGGTTTCGGGCCTACGCGCCCTTAATCCCGTGGATTTGACTTCGACTGGGGCCAGGCCCATACGGGCCGTCTGCGGCTAATTGGCTCTGGCAGATCGCCGCTGCTACAGCCGGATAGGCATGGGCAGGGGTCTTTCGTGTCAGACGGGCGTCGCAGCTGTGGCATGCGGGACACGACTCGAGGAACCCCCCACAGCGTTTTGGGGTGAGGCGGGGTTGGCCCGCTCTTCGCATGGGTAGCGCGTCGAGGAGATTCGAATGAAGGACAAAGAGATCGGCATACTGCTCGGCGGCGTGAGCGCGGAACGCGACATCTCACTGAAGACCGGCGAGGCGATGTTCCAAGCGCTCAAGGCCCGCGGCTATCGAGTACAGAAGGTCTTCGTCGATGCGGACATCGATCGGGTTTTGCGCCAAACGACGCTCGACGTCGCCGTGATCGCCCTGCACGGCACGTACGGCGAGGACGGCTGCATCCAAGGCATGCTCGAAACGATGGGCATCCCCTACACCGGTTCCGGCGTGCTCCCGAGCGCGCTGGCGATGGACAAGCTCAAGAGCAAGGAGCTCTTCCGCCTCTACAACGTGCCGACTCCATCCTATTATGTCGTGCGCGGTAGCGATCTCGACCGCTTGGAGCAGATTCATAGCTCTTTTGGTTTCCCGAGCTTTGTGAAGCCGAGGAGCGGCGGGTCGAGCGTGGGCGCCGGAGAGGCCAAGAACCTCGCAGAGCTGAAACAACGCTGTGAAGACGCCGCGCGTTTCGACGAGTGGGTTCTGGTGGAGCGCCTGATTCGCGGTCGCGAGGTGGCGGTGGGCCTACTCGACGGCAACGCCCTCGGCGCGATCGAGATCGAGCCCAAGGGCGGCTTCTACGACTACAAGTCGAAGTACCAGGCGGGACAGAGCGAATATCACTTCCCCGCCCGGCTTTCGCCAACCCGCTACCAGGGCGTGCTGAATTTGGCCGAGCGCTCGGTTCAGGCCGTGGGCGCCACGGGCGCGACCCGGGTCGACCTGTTGGTGACCTCCGATGAGAACGAATACGTGCTCGAGGTCAACACCCTCCCCGGGATGACCCCCACGTCCCTGTTGCCTAAAATTGCCGCTGGGGCTGGCTACGACTTTGGCGACCTCTGCGAGGCGATACTCGAACGGGCGGCTCTGCACATGGGCGAGGGACTGCCGAGCGTCTCGGAGGCGGAGCGCGCTGCTCTCACGGCCGACCGGGTGCCGCTAGGACCTGCCGAATAGGCTATTCTTGACAATTCCGATGTGGGAAACCATAGATCCCGCAGGGTGAAGCTCTCCAACAAAGGCCGGTATGGCGTTCGCGCCATCTTCGACATCGCTTTTCATAGCGGTGGCAAGGCCACGCAGATCAAGGACATTTCGGGACGGCAGGCGATCCCTCCTCGCTTCCTCGAACAGATTTTCCAGGATCTCAAGCGGGCCGGATTGGTGACGTCCAAGCGTGGCCCGCGTGGCGGATACGCGCTTGCGATGGACCCGGACGACATCCGGCTCGGCGATATCGTGCGGGCGCTCGAAGGGCCTGTCGTTCTGGCAGGGGCCGACGGGAATGGCGATGCGGACGAAACCAGCCGCGTCGTGACCGAATCGGTATTCTCCGAGCTCTCCGAGAGCATCGAGGCGTGCTTCGACGCGATCACGATCCAAGATCTCTGTGATCGGGGCGACGCACATGGAGTTCGCCGGGCGCCTCCCCGACGTTACGTATATTCGATCTGATGTCCGCGCCTGTTGTCGATAGCGTTCTCGATCTCGTTGGCGAAACGCCAGTCGTTCGCTTGCGCAGACTCTCGCCAGAAGGTGGGGCCACGATTTGGGGAAAGTGCGAGCACCTCAATCCAGGGGGCTCGGTCAAAGACCGCATTTGTCTGGCCATGATCGAAGTGGCCGAAGCCGAGGGACGGTTGAAGCCGGGTGACACCCTCGTCGAGCCGACCAGCGGTAACACCGGCATCGGGCTGGCTTTGGTGTGCGCACGCAAAGGCTACAAGCTCATCCTCACGATGCCCGCAAGCATGTCGCTCGAGCGGCGTGCGTTGCTGGAAGCCTATGGAGTCGAGATCGTGCTCACCCAGGCGGACCGCGCGATGGAGGGTGCCATGGAGGCCGCGCGCCGCATCGTCGAAGAGCGCGGCGCGTTCATGCCCGAGCAGTTTTCGAATCCGGCCAATCCGGGCGTGCACATGAGAACGACCGCACCCGAGTTGCTGCATGCGTTCGAGGGACAGACCATCGATGTGTTCGTGGCGGCCGTTGGCACCGGAGGGACCGTCAGCGGTGTCGGAGAGGCCCTCAAGGCGCGAAATCCGGCGACACGCGTGATTGCGGTCGAACCCGCAGCGAGCCCAGTCCTTGCGGGTGGCGTCGCCGGGCCGACGAAGATTCAAGGCCTCAACGCGGGATTCGTGCCGGAGAACTACCATCGAGATACGGTCGACGAGATCATCGGCGTCAGCGATCGGGACGCATGGAACACCAAGCTCGATCTCGCCAAACGGGAGGGTCTGCTTCTCGGCATTAGCGCCGGTGCGAACGTGTGGGCTGCCATCGAGGTCGCCAAGCAGCTGGGGCCCGACCAAACCGTCGTGACGGTGCTTTGCGACACTGGCGAGCGCTACTTCAGCTTGGCGGAGTACTTCCAATGAGCGCGCCGCAACGAGTCCTCGTCGTTGGCGCGGGTGGGCTGGGCTCTGCGGTGCTGCGGCAGCTCGCCTCGAGCGGTGTCGCGCACATCACCGTCATCGACGACGACGTCGTTGATGAGAGCAACCTGCACCGGCAAACGCTCTACACCGGTGACGATGTTGGGCAATCGAAGATCGAGCGGGCAGCGCGCGTGCTTCGCAAACTCTCGCCGGGGCTTTCGGTGCACACAATCGAAGGCCGTTTCATCCCTGGCACGGCGATGGCGCTCTTGTCGGATCACAGTCTGGTCGTCGAGGGGGCCGACAACCTCGCCACGAAGTTTCTCGTTGCCGATGCGGCGCGCCTTGCGGGCGTGCCGGCGGTTCAGGCGGGCGCAGTCCGGTGGGCCGGCTGGGCTTTTTGCGCCCTCCCCGACTCCGCGTGTCTTCGTTGCCTCTTCGAGGACATCCCGCGCGACCAGGTGGAAACCTGTGCGGAGGCGGGGGTGGTCGGGCCGGTCGTCGGGGTGCTCGGCGGCCTAGAGGCTGCGTTGGCTTTGCGCTTGCTCCAGGGTGAACGCCCGGGTGGCGAGCTTTGGCACTATGACGCGCTCAAGGGCGTGCTTCGAAAGACGTTCGTGCGTCGGCGAAGCGATTGTCCCTTGTGTGCAGGAGAGATTCAGGACTTGCGGATGGAGCGGTACACGGCGGCTTGCGCTGCGTGATCTCAACTTGCATCTGTTAGGACTCAGAAAGGAACGAACATGGCTGTTACGGTACGCATTCCAACCCCCCTCCGAACCCTCACTGGTGGAGCAGACGAAGTCTCCGTCGACGTCGGAACGGTGGCTGAGGTGATCGAAAGCCTCGAGAGCAATCACCCGGGCATGAAGGACCGCCTGTGTGATGAAAAGGGCGTGCGTCGCTTCGTGAACATCTACGCGAACGACGAAGACATTCGCTTTCTCGACAACCTCGAGACTCCGCTCAAAGAGGGCGACACTCTGAGCATCGTTCCGGCCATCGCGGGCGGGGCCTTGCGTTGAGCCTGGACGCCGCAGCACGGCGTCGATACGCGCGTCAGCTTCTCATCGGTGAAATCGGCGAGTTGGGCCAATTGCGCCTGCTCGATGCTCGGTTTCGCCCTGGGGCCCGTGGCGACGTGGAGGCAACCGCTGTGGCGGCCGAGTATCTCGAGCGAGCGGGCTGTGCTGCGGACCCAGCCGGCACTGAGCTTCGTGCCCCCGACGCGAGCGCGGTGTTGCGGTTTGCCGGGTCGCCAGCGCTTCGAGAGCCTGCGGCGGCAATCATGGGCGCCTTCTCGGCGGTCGAGCACCTGAAAGGGGTTCTGGGCATTGCCGCGGCGCGCGAATTTCCAAACGACTTGACGCTGAGCGACGAAGGCTGATGCGTTTCCGAAGGATGGATTCGATCGTCGAGGCGGTGGGCGACACGCCGATGGTGCGCCTGCGCTCGCTCGAAAAGGATGCGCCCGGGACGAAGATCTATCTCAAGCTCGAGTACGCGAACCCGGGCGGCTCGGTCAAGGATCGCCCTGCCCGGCAGATGATGCTCGACGCCATCGAAGACGGCCGGCTGACGACGGACAAGATTCTGATCGATGCGACCAGCGGTAATACTGGCGTGGCCTACAGCCTGTTCGGCGCCGCGATGGGCTACCGCATCCTGCTCGTGATGCCGTCGAACGTATCGCAGGCGCGTAAGGACATCACGGAGGCGTTTGGCACCGAATTTATCTACAGCGATCCGATGGAAGGCTCGGACGGCGCGATTGTGAAAGTGCGCCAAATGGTCGCTGAGGACCCGGGCCGCTATTTCTATGCCGATCAGTACTCGAATCCGTCGAACCCGCGCGCACACTATTTGGGCACTGGACGCGAGATCCTCGAACAGGTCGGCGACGAGATCACGCACTTCGTGGCGGGGCTTGGGACCAGCGGGACCTGTATGGGCACGACGCGACGTTTGCATGAGCACAGCCGCAAGATCCAGTGCATTGCGGTCGAGCCGGCCGAGGCGCTTCATGGGCTCGAAGGGCTCAAGCACATGGCGAGCTCGCTCGTGCCGGAGATCTACGACCCCAAGGTTCCCGATGAGATTCTACCGGTGGGCACCGACGCCGGCTGGGACATGTCCGACCGGTTGGCTGCTCAAGAGGGCTTGCACGTCGGGCACTCGACGGGCGCCAATGTGGCCGGAGCTCTCGAGGTTGCCAAGCGCGCGGACGCGAGCTGCGTCGTGGCCATTGCGTGCGACCGGGGCGACCGGTACTTCGCGCCGATGAAATGGGAGAAGCACTATGAGTGGTGAAGCGTTGCCTTGGGTCTCTGGTGACCTCGAGATCCACAAATCCGTGATGGACGAGATCGAACAGCATGCGATCGAGGACTACCCGAGCGAGAGCTGCGGTTTTGTCTTCGGCCCGGCCAACCAGCCTGCGCTTCTCGACGCCCTACGGCGTGAGGAAAACGAGGCGGACAAGTACCACAAGCTCGATCCGATCACCTTTCCGCGCACTTCGAACACCTACTTCAAGATCAACGAGCTACGCGCCGCGCGCACGTTCGAGCAGGGCCAGAACGACGGCAGGCCGGTGAAGGTCATCTACCATTCGCATTGCGATGCCGGGGCGTACTTCTCCGACGAGGACGCCGCGACGTTCGCGAACGAGGGACAGCTGATGTGGCCCTGCGCCTACATCGTCGTGAGCATCATGAACGGCGAGGTCGCCGAGCGACGTCTGTGGGTTCACGAACCGGGGACCAACGGCTTCCGGGAATCGACGCTGACGATCCGAGAG
>CBDURI010000187.1:0-5761 GCA_965369435.1 uncultured bacterium | reverse complement strand
GGCCGAGATTGAAGCGGCCGTGGCCCGGGGTAGCGCTGCCGTTGAACCCGAGAAAGCCAAACCGATCGAGCGCGGGGCGAAAGCGCTCGATATTGATCGCCTGCGCGGACGCCGACACCGACGCGGTGAGTGCCATGACGAGTCCTATTGCGGCTACGAGACGCGCCATGCGTTCTAGCTCGACCCCAACAGATGAGAGCTCCGCACGTTCTTCAGCGCTGCGAGCATGCTTTCACGCACCTGTGGCGCGCGCTTCTCGACGTCGTCGAGCATCTCTTTGACCTGCTGACGCCAAAGGTTCTCCTGCGAGCCGCAGAGGTTGCACGGGATGATGGGGAAATCCAACAGCTCGGAGTATGCAGCGATGTCACGCTCCGACGAATAAAGCAGCGGTCGGATGACCGTATTTCGGCCGTCATCGCTCACGAGCTTGGCCGGCATGGCGCTCAACGTTCCGTTGAACATCATGTTCAGCATCAGCGTTTCGATCGCGTCGTCGCGATGATGTCCAAGCGCGATTTTGGTGCAGCCGAGGCGCTCCGCGGCGTTGTAAAGGATGCCGCGGCGGAGTCGCGAGCACAGGCTACAATAGGTCTGTCCTTCCGGGATGACATCGGTCACGATCCGATAGGTGTCCTTGCGCAGGATCTGGTGTTCATAGCCCTGCTCGTCGAGCCACGCCTCGAGTGCCGTTCCGTCATAGCCGGGCTGCCCCTGGTCGACGTGCACTGCGATGATCTCGAACGGCACGGGTGCCCGGCGGCGCGCGCGTTCGAGCAGATGGAGCAGCGTGTAGCTGTCCTTACCGCCACTGATGGCAACCATGACGCGGTCTCCGCGCTCGATGAGCTCGAAGTCCGCGATACATCGACCCATCTCGCGAGCGAGTCGCTTTTCCAAGGTGGCCGTGCTGTGCGATCCTCGGTCGGGGATTATGAGATATGCTCTAGTCACTTGCCTCTTCGGAGGGCGACCGCGCGCGCGTGCGCCTCGAGGCCTTCGAGCCGAGCCAGCCCCTCGAGAAGATCTGCCTGGCCACGAATCGCCGCGTGTGAATATCGAATCAGTGACGACCGAACCACGAAGTCGTAGACGCCGAGGGGCGACGCAAAACGAACCGCGCCGCCCGTGGGCAGGACGTGGCTCGGCCCGGCGGCGTAGTCCCCAGCTGCCTCAGGTGTGTGATAGCCGAGGAAGATCGCGCCCGCGGCTCCGATCCTCCCGAGCATTGCTTCGGAATCAGCCACCGAAAGGCTCAAGTGCTCGGCGGCGAGTGCAGTCGCGACCCGACCGGCCTCGTCCAAGTCGTCGACGACGAAGCAGTACCCGTTGTTGCGCACCGCTTCCTCGGCGATGGCTCTGCGAGGGAGAGTAGCGAGCTGCCGCTGAAGCGCCCCGTCGATGGCGTCGGCCTGTTGACGTGACAGCACTACGGCCAACGGATACGCGGCCTCGTCGTGCTCTGCCTGCGACAAGAGATCGGCGGCGACGATTTCCGGGTCCGCTCCGTCGTCCGCGACCACGAGAATCTCGCTCGGTCCGGCGATCGAATCGATGTCGACGACACCGAACACGAGCCGCTTCGCGCAGGCCACGTAGATGTTGCCCGGGCCGACGACTTTGTCGACGCGGGTGATCGATTCGGTTCCGTACGCGACGGCAGCTACGGCTTGCGCCCCGCCGGCATCGACGACTTCGGTCACCCCAGCCACTTCGGCCGCGGCCAGAATTTCGACAGTTGGGTTCGGCGTGATCAGAACGATGCGCTCGACACCCGCGACCGTCGCGGGGATAGCGGTCATCAGCACCGTGGAGGGGTAGCGAGCCTTGCCGCCTGGCGCGTACACTGCCGCTGCAGCGACCGGCCGGATTCGTTGACCGAGCTCGATACCGCCTTCTTCGTAGCGGAAGCCGGGCTCGCGTTGGCGCTCGTGATAGCGACGAATGCGCTCGCCCGCGGCTTCGAGCAATTCGCGGACGGCGGGATCGACCGTGCGCGCCTGCGCCAACCACGCTTCACGATTCAAGACCAGTGATTCGGGACGCCGGCCATCAAACCGCTCCGTGTAGTCGAGAACCGCCTCGTCCCCTCGCTCACGCACCGCATCGAGGATCGCGCGCACGTCGGGCTCGACGCGTGCGAGATCTTCGTCGCCCCGCCGGCTCAAAGACGCTAGCGTGTCTTCGTAGCCAGCTTGGCCCCGTTCGTAGATCGTGAGCATTTGCTGGTTCTAGCGGCCCGAACAAAGCGGTCAACCACGCAACCTTGCCCCTCGGGGCGGAAAGTGCTCAGACTTCGCCGACCATGAGCGTACGCCTGTACAACACCCTGACGAGTCGAAAAGAGCCTTTCGAACCGGCGGACCCCGATCACGCCCGCATCTACGTCTGTGGCCCAACGGTCTACGACTACGCGCATCTGGGCCACGCCCGCTGTTATGTGGTCTACGACGTCCTGGTCCGTCACCTGCGCGCCAATGGAATGAAGGTCACCTACGTCCGAAACGTCACCGACGTCGACGACAAGATCCTCAAGCGCGCCGCGGAGACCGGCACCGAGCCCACCGCGCTCGCCGCCCGCTTTGCGGATGCCTACTCGGAGGACATGCACCGGCTCGGCAACCTCGACCCGGATGTCGAACCGCGCGTCAGCACGCACCTCGAAGACATCTTCGCCCTGGTGCAACGGCTGGTCGACGGCGGTCATGCATACGTTTCAGACGGCGACGTCTACTTCTCCGTGGAGTCGTTCTCCGACTACGGCAAGCTCAGCCATCGCGACCTCACGCAAATGAAGCTCGGGGCAAGCGAGCGACTCGATGAAACCCACGCGGCGCGCAAGCGTCACCCGGCCGATTTCGCACTGTGGAAGAAGAGCGAAGAAGGCGCTTGGGGTTGGGACAGCCCGTGGGGACGCGGGCGCCCCGGCTGGCACATCGAGTGCTCGGCGATGTCGATGAAGCACCTCGGTGACACGCTCGACCTTCACGGTGGCGGATTGGATCTGGTGTTCCCGCACCATGAAAACGAGATCGCCCAGAGCGAGGCTGCGACGGGGAAGCTTTTCTCGCGCTGTTGGATGCACAACGGGTTCGTCGAGGTCGACAAGGAAAAGATGAGCAAGAGCCTCGGCAACTTCTTCACTGCGCGGGACTTGTTTGATCGCGTCGAGCCCGAGGCGATCCGCTATTTCATGATGACGGTGCACTACCGCGCCCCGCTCAGTCTCGACTGGACACTCGACGATGCGGGCAACGTCACGGGGTTCCCTCAGTTCGAAGAAGCAGAGCGGCGTGTCGCCTACGTGTACAAGACAAAGCAGCGGCTCGAAGGACTTCCGCCAAATCGGGTGGTCGACAACGACGTTCCAGCTCAGGCGGAGATCGCGGGTTTCGCCGACACCTTGCGGGAGTCCTTAGACGACGACCTCAACATGCCCGTGGCGCTCGCGAAGCTCGCTGAGTTCCTCAAGGCCGTCAACGAGCTTTGCGACCAAGCGATGCGGAAGAAGGGTAAGGCCGCCCGGAGCACGGTGGAGCATGCGCAACGCGGCTTCCGTGCGCTCGAAGCGGAGCTGGGCATCGGCGCCGAGCCAGCAGACGTGATCCTGCTCCGGATTCGCGACCGGGGGGCCAAAGCGCGTGGCCTAGATGGCACGGCGATCGAGCAGCAAATCGCCCACCGCACGGAAGCCAGAAACTCGAAAGACTTCGCCGAGGCCGACCGCATTCGGGACGAGCTCGCCGCTCAGGGCGTAGAGCTGCTCGATGGCCCCGAAGGCACCGGCTGGACCATCTCGGACTGATGACACTATCAGGTAGGTGTCACGTGGGAGCACCCATGTTCCGGGGTGTACTGTGGAGTGCGCCGGCCCGAATCTGTCGCTGGCCCGCTCCGTATGGCACATTGATAGTTCCTTGGAGCATCAAGCTTTGACGTCGACTGTCCCAAAGCCACTGGCAGAAGGCACCTTGAGTGCAACGCCATTCGGCCATGTGCTGCTCTCCATCCAGAAGAAGGGGCTTTCGGGGACCCTTGCAATCTGGCCGGACGACGAGCGGGCGGGACAGGACCGAATCCTGTTTCGAGCTGGTGCCCCGGCGCTCGGCCGATTTCTCGACCCGGCGGCTGACCTCGAGCGTGGAATACTGAGCATCTTCCATCGCGATAAGGGTCCGTACGCGTTTTACGAAGCAGACTTGATCGGCGACAGCCAGGGCGCACTCCGTGGCCAGGTCGACATTCTCGCGCTGATCGCGACCGCACTCCGCGGTGACGTCCCCAAGGACGCGATGCTGCGGGTGACTCGAAAGCTCGGGCTCGAACGGCAACGCGTCAAGAAGGGGGCCCCTTTGGCAAGGCTCGCGCTCCAGTCGA
Source organism: uncultured bacterium (assembly GCA_965369435.1). Lineage (GTDB taxonomy): Bacteria > Myxococcota_A > Polyangia > Polyangiales > Houyiibacteriaceae > SG8-38. The sequence continues at coordinate 1,384 of CBDURI010000187.1, read as the reverse complement.
ACGAGATGGCGTTCGTAGAGCTGATGCGCGCGGAGCCGGCGACGGCCGCGATCCTCATTGAACAGTTCGGCGACCCCAAAATCGCGCAGCGCATGCTCTACCTGCTCGCGATCACGGAATGTCTGGAACCGTACCGGCCTGTCTCACAACAGAAGCTCAAAGCGGTTTCGCCGTCGAACCGGACGCAACGCGCGTCATCTCCCCCGGCGCCGCGTAGATCGGTGAGTTCCGGCGGCAGCATGTTGCCCCCAGGAGATCGGCCGTCGACGCCACCCGGGATGCGGGACTCGAGTCTTCCCGGAGGGGATTCGGTTCTACCAGCATCGCTCAGCAACCTTCCGCCGGCAAAAACGCTTTCGGGCGAAATCGTGGCGCCACGCTCGCTGCCAGGGGAGCCTCCGGCAAGCCTCGCACCGGAGCACAAGGACCGATGGGAAGAGGTCGGGCGCGTCCTCTCCATGCTGGATCGCCAGAACTACTTCGCCATGCTCGGCGTGAAAGAGTCGGCCGACACCAACGAGATCAGCAAGAAGTACATGACCCTAGCCAAACAGTGGCACCCCGACCGGATGCCTCCCGAGCTGTCGGAGCTGCGCCCCTGGGTCGAAGAGATTTTCCACCTGTTTACCGTGGCGAGCGACACGCTCGGGGACATCAAGAAGCGCGTCGAGTATCAAAAGACCGTAATGCAGGGAGGCGGGACTCCCGAATCCGAGCGAAAGCTCCACGTGATGGTCGAGGCGGCGATCAACTTCCAGAAGGTCGACGTGCTGGTGAAGCGACGACGGTACGACGAAGCGGCGGAGATCTGCGATGCGGCCATGTTGGTCGTTCGCAAGGAGGCCGACTACCCGGCCATGAAGGCATGGATCCTTCTACTGCGAGACGGCGTCGAGGCCGAGGGGGTCGCCGACCAGATCCGCGGCCTGCTTCGCAAGACGTTCGCGATCAATACGGACCACGTCCACGGCCACTTCGTCCGCGCCCATTTCTTGAAGAGGCAGGGCGACCACGACAAAGCGCTGAAGCACTTCAGAAAGGTCGCGAAGCTCGACCCGAAGAACATCGAAGCCCTGCGTGAGGTCCGGATAGGCAACATGCGCCTTCAAAGAGGCCGAAGCAGCGCCCCGCCACCCGCCCGAGGCGACAGCAAACGCCCAAGCCTGTTCAGTAAATTCTTCAAGAAGTAGCAGCGCGGCACGGGGTGCGGCGGAACGTGACGCGGGAACCCCGCGGACGGGGCGGCTTGCAAAAGTGGCCGGAGGGGCTTGGGGCCTGAGGCCACGCAAGCCGCCCCTCGGCGCTCGCGCCCAATCTGGGGTGGTTGAAGCCATGCAGATTGTCACTCGCTACGCCGCTGGGTCCCCACATCACGCTCCGCCGC
>CBDURI010000186.1:0-5799 GCA_965369435.1 uncultured bacterium | reverse complement strand
CTCGGGATGTGGGTGTCGTCGTTGTGAGAGACCAGCTCGACCTGGTCGCCGGTAAAGCGGAGGGTGGTCCGGCCGGTGTTTCGCATCCGGCCAAGCGGCCAGGGGAAACGGTCGCGAGCGCCCAGTAGGCCGGAGACGAGGGCGGCGATGATGCCGCCGTGGGTGAACACGATAGCTCGGCCGCCGTCCGGCAGCCGAGCGCGAAGGGCGGCGAGCGAGGCGTCGGCCCGCGCGAACACCTCGGGCCAGCTCTCGCCCCCGCCGATGGCGAAAGCCTGCCGCACCTTCAGAGCCTCAATCTGCTCCGGGAAGCGCTCTACGACCTGCTCCATCGTGAGGCCCTCCCAATCGCCGACATGGATTTCACGCCAGGCTCGATCGTGCTCGACCGCCACGCCGGAGGCCTTTGCTGTGTCCGCCGCCCGGCTCAGATCCGAGCTTAGGACCAGGTCGTACTGCTGCCTTTGAAGCGCACGACTGAGGCTCGCGACCTGCGTCCGCCCGATATCGCTCAGCGGGGAGTCTCCCTGACCTTGCCAGACGCCGGCGGCGTTCGACACCGACTGCCCGTGGCGCACCAGGCAGACTTCCAGGGTGCTCATGCTGCCGGGGCGACCCCGAGTGCCTTGCGCGGCGCGATCACGTGGTCGACGATGCCGTACTCCTTGGCCTCGATGGCCGACAGGAACTTGTCGCGTTCGGTGTCGTGGCGGATCGTTTCGACGTCTTGACCGGTGTGTTCCGCCAGGATTTCATTGAGCCGCTGCTTGGTGTTGAGGATCTCTTTGGCGTGGATCTCGATGTCCGACGCCTGGCCTTCATAGCCGCCGAGCGGCTGGTGAATCATGACGCGGCTGTGTGGCAGCGCGCGTCGCAGGCCCTTTGTACCGGCCGCCAAGAGGAACGCCCCCATCGATGCGGCTTGCCCGAGGCATACGGTCGACACGGGGCAGCGCACGTAGCTCATCGTGTCGTAAATCGCGAGTCCGGAGGAGACCATGCCGCCGGGGCTGTTGATATATAGCGTGATCTCTTTGTCCGTGTCTTCGCTCTCCAAGTAAAGGAGCTGGGCGATCACCGCGTTGGCGACAAAGTCGTTGATCGGTGTGCCTAGGAAGACGATACGGTCCTTGAGGAGCCGGCTGTAGATGTCCCAGGCTCGCTCCCCTCGGTGGGTCTCTTCGATGATGGTGATTGCGCGCGTCGCAAAATCGTCGCTCATGTGCTCAACCTAGTCCCTCCGGGCTCGCCTGCAATCCGGATTTTGACGAGACGGGTTCGGCGCTATGGTGAGCAGATGCTGCCGCCCCCCCTCGAGATGGTTCGCCAGTTGGTCGCGACGCCGTCCGTCAGCTCGCCGGACGATCGTTTCGACCAGTCGAACCGTGGGGTCATCGACCTCGTGGCGGAGTGGGCGGCCGAGCTTGGATTTGCGATCCGGATCGAGGCGCTGCCTGCCGATTCGGGCAAGGCGAACCTGATCGCCACCCTGGGCGAGGGCGACGACGGTCTGGTGCTGTCGGGTCACACCGACACCGTCCCCTACAACGCCGAGCGCTGGACGGACGATCCATTCGTCCTAACCGAGCGCGAGGGCAGGCTTCACGGCCTGGGCACCGCCGATATGAAAGGGTTCTTTGCGGCCGCGCTTCACGCGATCGCGCGCTTCGAGCCCGGCCAGCTCCGGCGCCCGATTACGGTTCTCGGGACCGCGGATGAAGAGAGCACGATGGGCGGCGCGCGTGCCCTGGCCGAGAAGGGCGAGCGCCTCGGCCGGTACGCGATCATCGGCGAGCCGACCGGCCTTCAACCGATTCGAAAGCACAAAGGCGTCTTCTACGTGCAAGTCACGGTGGGCGGCAAAGCCGGCCACGCGAGCCATCCAGCGCTCGGCGTGAACGCCATCGATGGCCAGCAGCTGGTGCTTGCGGCGTTGCAGTCGTGGCGCGACACGATCGGGGAACGTTACCGGGATGACGACTTCGAGGTTCCGACGCCGACGCTCAATTTTGGACGCATCACCGGAGGCGACAGCCCCAATCGTATCTGCGACGAGTGCCAGCTGGCGCTCGACATCCGCCTGCTGCCGGGGATGGAACGGTCGGTCGTGGTCGCCGAGCTTCGAGACGTCGTGGCCAATGCGCTCGACCGCGGGTCGTGGACGTTTGATGTGAGTGCGATCGGCGGCCACGCGGACGCGTTCGGAGGGCCTTCAGACACCGAGTTTTCCAGTGTGGTGGAGACCTTGTGCGGGTGTTCAGCCAAGACTGCGATGTTCGGAACCGAAGCGCCGTTTCTCGCCGAATTGGGGCTGCAGACGCTCGTCCTTGGTGCGGGCGATATCGCCGTTGCGCACCAGCCTGACGAATATGTCACCATGGCGGCTATCGAGCGTGCCACCGACGTGTACGCAAGCCTGATTCAACGTTTCTGTATCGAGTCCTCATGAGCCCCAAAATCGACCCATTCGTCCAACACTTCCGAGGGAGCGCGCCGTACATCCACGCGCACCGTGGGCGAACGTTTGTGATCATGTTCGGGGGCGAGGCCGTGGCGTCGAAAGCTTTTCGGACGCTCCTCTACGATGTAGCGCTATTGCACTCGCTCGGCGTGCGGGTCGTCCTGGTGGCCGGCGCGCGTCCTCAAATCGACGAGGCATTGTCCCGGCGAGGAGCAGAGCCCCGGTTCGAGGGCGAGCTGCGCGTGACCGACGATGTGGCCCTGCAGTGCGTGAAAGAGGCGGTCGGAGCCACCCGGGTCGAGCTAGAGGCGCTCTTGTCGATGGGCTTGCCGAACTCCCCGATGGCTGGCGCGCGGCTTCGGGTAGCGACGGGCAACTTCGTGATGGCGCAGCCTGTCGGTGTCGTAGATGGCGTTGACTATCAGCACACCGGCAAGCCGCGGCGCGTGGATGCCGAAGCGATCCGGCAGCGGCTCGATGACGGCGCTATCGTCGTACTGACACCGATCGGGTATTCCGCGACCGGCGAGGCGTTCAACATCAGCAGTCATGATGTGGCGGCGGCGACCGCGATCGCCCTCGGTGCCGACAAGTTGATTGGCTTGCTCGAAGGCGAGGGTGTGCTCGATGCCGAGGGGCTGCCTCCGTCACAGCTCACTCCGCACGAGGCCGAGCAGTTGCTTCGTTCTGGGCCCGGCCTGGGTCACCACGCGGAGCGCCATGTGGCTGCCGCGATTCAGGCGTGCCGGGGCGGAGTGCCGCGCGCGCATCTGGTCGCGCGCCAAAGCGACGGTGCGCTCCTCCGGGAGCTCTTCACCCGTGACGGCGTGGGTACGATGGTAACCTCCGAAACATTCGAAGGGGTCCGGGCGGCGGCTCAAGGTGACGTCGGCGGCATTCTCGCGCTGATCGAGCCGCTCGAAGAGCAGGGTATCTTGGTGCGCCGCTCGCAAGAGATGCTCGAAAACGACTTCGATCGCTTCACGGTCATCGAGCGGGACGGGATGGTTGTCGCGTGCGCCGCGCTCTACCCGTATCCGGACGATGCGATCGCCGAGTTGGCCTGTCTGGTCGTGCATCCGGACTACCGCACATCGGGCCGGGGCGACCAGCTTCTGCAGTATCTCGAACGGCAGTGCGATGCGCAGGGTCTGCGCCGTATGTTCGTCCTGACGACGCAGACTTCGCACTGGTTCCGGGAGCGCGGCTTCGAGAATTGCGAGCTGAACGATCTGCCCAAAACTCGGCGCTCCGCTTACGATCAAAGCCGCCGTTCGAAGATCCTGCTCAAACCGCTTGGCTGACGCATCTGCGCCAAAGCATTGTGCTTTCCGTTCGTGCTTGGAGAGGCGCGCGAATCGTGCTACTCGTCGTCGAATTCGCCTAAACGGGACTTGATTCGTCCTTGATACACGCAAAATGAAGCAGGCCGAGCTCAATCCACCCCCTGAAGCGGTAGCTCCCCCCGCAGACGCGGAGATGGAGGAAACCGTCGCTCAGGAGGAGAAAGTCCTCGCGCGCGTGCATCGCACCGCCCGAGCGAGGCGTCCGAGCAGCCGAGGGCAGCTCATCGATTACGACGCGGAGCTGATCGCACTCCGAGACCAGATCGGTGAGGCGCGGCTCGAGGACATCCCGCCGCTGGTCGAAGAGATGGAGCGGCTTCAACAGGTGGCGAAGCGTCGAGCGCAGGTGACCGAAGGCGCCGTCGATCCGTCGTCGCCGTACTTCGGTCGGATGATCCTCGAGGAGGAGGGCCGCAAGCGCGAGATCTTGATCGGCCGCAGCACGTTCCTCGATCCCAAGACGGGCGTGCGCATCGTCGATTGGCGGGACGCGCCGGTGAGCCGGGTCTACTACCGCCACGAAGAGGGCGACGACTACGACGAGATCTTCGGCGACCGTGAAGTCGAAGGTGAAGTGCTCCTTCGACGAAATCTGTCGATCACCACTGGTAAGCTGCGACGCATCGGCACGCCGCAGGGCACCTTCCGGCGCTCACGCGACGACTTTTGGCGGCGGATGGCCGATATGTCGACAAAGCTTTCGGGCGGGCAGGGCGCGGCGATGCGTCCTGAGTCGCATCATCGGCCCGGCCAGCTCGGGATCGGTGACGAGGAGCTGCGCGAGGACAAACATCTCTCGGAGATCACGGCGCTCATCGACCCACGGCAGTTCGAGTTGATCAGCCAGCCCACGTCGGGGCTCGTGATCATTCAGGGCGGCGCCGGTAGCGGCAAGACCACGATTGGGCTTCATCGCCTCGCGTACCTCGCATTTCAGGACCCGCTGCGGTTCCGCTCGGATCAGATGCTGGTCATCGTCTTCAATGACGCGCTGGTCCGATACATTTCACGCGTCCTGCCTGCCCTGGGCGTCAGTGACATGCCGGTCCAGACCTTTCAGCGCTGGGCCGAGCAGCAGAGACGCCGTCACCTTCCGAAACTGACCACGCGATACGTGGAGGACACGCCTACGCACGTGGTGCGGATGAAGAAGCATCCCGCGATGCTGCGCGCAATCGATGACTACGTGGCCGACCTGACCGCTCGGGTCGAGCAGGAAATCCTCCAAGAAGCCAAGCAGGGTGAGGGCGGCGCTCTGGTGACGCGCACGTGGCGTGGCACGGCGGCCGAGCCCCTTGGCGTGCGGCTCGATGTGCTTTCCCAGTGGCTCCAAGATCGCGACGGCAGTGCCCAGCAAGTGGACGTTCGGATGCGGCATGCTGTGGGGCGCATCTGCCAACGCTGGTCGTCGCGAACGAAAGACGTCGTGACGGCGTGGGCCGACCTCGTGACAGACCGTCAGCGGCTCGTCGACACGTTCGCTCGTTGGGCGCCCGATGCTCTGAGCGACAAGCAAATCGAATGGGCGCATTCCTGGTGCAGCCGGCATTCGATCCGCGTGTTGACGGCGTACGAAGATGCCATCGAAGAGGACGACGAGTCGCCCACCCGCAGTGTCGGCGTCGACGGCCTTGAAGACGATGAGCCGGCGGCGCTCGACCGCGAGGATGACGCGCTCTTGCTGCGGCTCTTTCAAACACTCCGCGGCCCGCTGTCAGGCAGGCGCGCGGCTCTCGCCTATGAACACATTTTTGTCGATGAGGCGCAGGACATGAGTCCGGTCGAGCTGGCGGTCGTACTCGACACGGCGGCCGAGCAACAAAGCGTGACGCTCGCGGGCGACATCGCGCAGAAGCTCCATCTCGACAACGGCTTCTCGGATTGGCGGCACGTGCTCGAGGAGCTCCATCTCGATCACATCGAGATCGAGCCACTCAAGTTGAGCTACCGCTCGACCCACGAGATTCTCGACTTCGCCACGGATGTCCTTGG
>CBDURI010000185.1:0-5801 GCA_965369435.1 uncultured bacterium | reverse complement strand
GGGAACGCCATGGTTGGCCCAGTCTGCGGTCGCCCTGCTGACGGTCGAGCCGCGTACGAAAATTCGATCCTCGCCATTGCCCGTGAGCGCGAGATTCCTGCCTAGCGTGGAGACATCGTCCGAGCCGATGTTGATCGGTGCGCGGCCGTTCGCCGTGAGCTGATTGCCGCTGAACCAGTCCGTCGTGTCGGAACCCGCGCCCGAGTGCGCGAACAACCCATAGTTCAAGCTCTCGCGGATGATCGTATCCCTGACCTCCGGCGCAGACCCGCTGACCGCTTCGACGGCACCCTGATCGGTGGATGTGTTGCGCCGTCCGCCGAACTCGACGACCACATTGCGCAACAACGTCGCCGCAGAGATCAGGTTGGCGCCGAAGCGAAGGCCCCGGTAGTGACCGCTCGGCGCCGGTCCGCCGACGGCTTGAAACCGCGTAAAGACGATTTGGTCACCCACGCCCGGCTCGCCGCCGTCGGCCCGCATGGCTCCGGCACTGTTGGCGCCCACGTCGATGCGGCGATTGGTGCCAGCGACGAACATCACGACCGCGCCCGGCTCGATCGTCAGGGTCGCACCGTTCTCGATTCGCAGGTCTCCCGTCACCACATGAGGGCTACCGATCGCCGTCAGGGTGACGTCTGCGCCGATGCTTCCGCTCAGGGTCGAGCCGTCGCCCTCCGTGACCGTGAAGCGCTTTGCGAGGGTCGTCACGGAGCCCTGGTCGACTACCACGTCGTACACCCCCGATGGACGACTGCCGCCTATGGGGACCGTCGCCGTCAGCGTGCTTTCGTCCACGAAGACGGTCGTCAGCGTCTCGCTGTACGCGCCGAGCTCGAGTCGAATCACCGGGGTTGCGGCCCCAACGAACCCGCTGCCGCGAACCACGACCGGCACGTCAGACTGGCGGCGGCCAGCGGCCGGCGTGATCGAGTCGACGCTGGGCGGCGCAGCGACGACCGTGATGCCGATCGTGGCGCTGTCCATTCCTTCGCTGTTGGTCGCCACGATATCGAACGTGTGCGCACCGATATCGTTTTGCGTGGGAACGGGATTGCTCGCAGACGCGGAGAGCAGCCCGGTGAGCGGATCGAAATCCACAAAGTCCGGAAGCGTGCCTGCGATCGCCAGCACGGGCGCTGGTTGGCCGGTCGCTGTGGCCGAGGCCCCTGGGAACGCTTCGCCAACCTCGAGCGCGAAGACGGTGCCCGGGGTCACGGTGAGGATCGGGGTCGCCGGCGGGTAGACCGCGTCCACCGAAATCGTTTCTTCGTCGGCCTCCGCGAGGACATTCTCCGCTCGAACCGTGTAGCTATACGAGAGCTCGCCGTTCGCCTCAGACGCGGTGAAGCTCACTTCGCCCGTGGCGGGATCGATGGTGATCGCCAGATCGGCCGGAACCGTGGCGCCGATCAGGCTCCAGGTCACACCGAAGCTCTCGCTTTGCGGCGTGAGGTTGACGTCGTAGTTGTAGACGGTGCCCACGAACATGGTCGCGGGAGGCGGCACCGTGACCAGGTCGATCTCGGGCACGGGCGGACGCGGATCCACCGTTACGATGAACTCCTGAACGTTCGGATCACCCAGGCCGTTGTCGACTTGGATCGCGATGCTGTACTCGCCCGCCGCAACGCCGCTCGTGTCCCACTCGACCGTGACCGCCGGCCCTTCGGGAGGAGTCGTCACGATGTTCACCCCGGACGCGGGCGTTCCCGTCGATGGGTCTTGCACGGTCCAGCGAATCGTTGGCGCACCCGAAGCGGTCGCGTCGTAGCGCAGCGTCTCGCCGGCGTAGACCCGCTCGGGAGGCGTGGAGGTGATCACGGCCGGGCCGCCGGTATCTTCAACCGTCACCGTGAACGATTGATCGGCAAACGCGCCTCCGTCTTGTTCGGTCGCGCGGATCGTGACCTCTTGCGGGCCCACCTGGTCAGAGGTTGGCGTCCAGCGAACGGCGCCGGTGTCCGAATCAATCGTCAGTCCGCTGGGCGCGACAGGTGCGCTCCACGAGACCGCACCGTTGGCGACGACGCTGGGGTCGTACGCGTACGGCGCCGCGACGGTTGCTTCGGTCGGAGGTTCGGTGGTGAACACAGGTCCACTCAGCCCCTCGACGCTGACTTCGAACGCTTGCGTGTCCGTTCCCGCGAGGTTCTTCGCGCTCACCTCGATTGCGAGGACACCCTCGCTCTGCGGGATCCAGGTCACCACGCCACTGGTCGGGTGGACCACGAAGTCTTCGGGGCCCGACACCAGCGCGAACCCCATCGGCGTCATTCCGAGCGCGCTCACCGTGTAGTGGAAAGGAACCCCAACGGTGGCCGTCGTCGGGGGGGTCGACGTGATCTTTGGCGCCACGTTTCCATTGGCGGTGTGGCCCCCGCCGCAGCCGAGGGCGGTCATCCCAACGGCGACACAGGCCGCGAGCCATATACGCATAGGTCCAGTCATCGGCTCCCTCCGAACGTCCGAAATCCTATACTAGCAGATTTTTATGTAATCACTGGCCCTTGCTGTTGAAATTTCACAGGTTTTAGTACGGTGCGCGCTAGTCCCTCCCGTACGCCAGGTCCGCGAGGACTTCCTCGGTCGAGACTCTATTTTCCGGTGCCCACCGCGGTTGGAAGAGGCGGTCCCATGTGGCGGCGAACGCTGTAATCAGCGCGTCCCAGACTTCCGTCTGCTTTCGAAGGACTTCCCTGTACAGGTCAGGGTCCATTTGACTGAGCATGTGCATGGTCGACTCCTTTCAGCTGTCATATGAATGACTTAGCGCCGGATAGGAGCCCTTGGGTGCAGGTTTGAAGCGCACTTTTGCAGTTGCACCGTTGGGGGTACACTGCGAGGGTGCAGGCAGTGTTCGATTGGGACGATATTCGCTATTTCCTGACGCTTCAGCGGCACGGGACGTTGGCTGCAGCAGGGGCTGCACTAATGCTGGACCCGACGACCGTTGGCCGACGTTTGATGAAGCTCGAAGACGAGCTCGGAGCTCGACTCTTCGATCGGACGCCGAGCGGCTACGCGCTGACCGACGCCGGTCACCGCCTGCTCCCTCGGGCCGAGCGGATCGAACGCGAAGCGCTTGGGGTCGAACGCGATGTCGCAGGCGAGGATCAGAAACTCGAGGGCGTGGTGCGGCTCACGGCCACCGAGATGCTCACGACCCGCTTCATCGCGCCGCAGCTCCGTCGTTTCCGTGAGCGCTTCCCAGAGATTCAGCTCGAGCTGCAGTGCACGAACCTCGACGTCAACCTCGCTCGCCGGGAAGCCGATATCGCGCTTCGGCTCGCTCGCCCGACGCAGGAAGACCTCATCATCAAACGGCTCTCGTTCATTCACCTCGGCTTGTACGCGTCGGTGGACTATGTCGACCGATTTGGCCTTCCGAAGGACTCGTTGGCAGGCCATCAGATGATCCTCTTCGCGAACACCCCACCGTTTCGCCGTGAGAACGACTGGATCGAGGCGAGAATGGACGGCGCCCGCGTCGCGCTGCGCTCGGACAGCGTGTCCGCCACCTACTCCGCTACCGTCGCAGGAACTGGGATCGGTCTGCTCCCCTGCCTCGTCGCGGACCACGATCGCCACCTCGTTCGCCTTCCGCTCGAAGGGGCGCCCGAGCCTCGCCAGATCTGGCAAGCGGTTCACAAGGACCTTCGCGACAGTGCACGTATTCGAGCGGTCCTCGACTTCTTGGGTAAAGCCCTGACGCCGCCGCCAGACAAAGTCTCGGCAGGATAAACGCGCCTCCGCCCGGCTACGGGGCGTGCGCACTTACGGTGGCCAAGAACGGCTCGCCGTAGCGCTCGATGCGAGCAGGCCCCATCCCGTGGATGTCGGCGAGTGCCTCCAGCGACGTCGGCTTATAGGCGGCGATCTCCGCGAGGGTCCGGTCATGGCAGACGACATACGCGGGGACGCCCTTGGTCCGCGCAAGGTCGAGTCGCATGGCGCGTAAACTTTCGAAGAGCGAGGGATCGACGTTGTCTGGAAGCTCGCGCTCGACCCGGTGACGCTCCTTCTTGGCGTTGCGCGCACGGCCCGCATCAGCGGCGGGGACCAAGACGCGAACCGGCTCCTCGTCTTTCATGGTGGCAACGCCAAGAGCCGTCAGGTACGGAATCGGGAATTCACCCGTCGTGAGGTCGACCAAGCCGGCGGTGATCAATCGCCTGAGGAGCGCAAGCACCCACGCCTTGGGGTGAGCCTCGAGTAGACCGTGCGTGCTCAGGCTGGTCAGCCCCAGGCGCCGCAGGCGTTCGTTGTCGGTCCCATGAAGCATGTCGGAGACGGCCGTCAACCCCGCGCGCCCCTGGTTGCGCGCGACGCCGGCGAGGGCCTTGCGCACCACCAGCGCTTCGTCTTCGGACGTCTTGCGCAACGCGCCTTCCTCGCCCCGCTCTTCGAGTCGCTCGCACACATCGCAGTGACCGCAGCCGCCGAGTGTCTCTCGTTCGTCGCCGAAGTAGCGCAGAATGAAGTCGTGCCGGCAGCTCCCCGCTTCGACGTAGCGCATCAGGTCGAGGAACAGACGCCACTGCTGCTGCACATGCTCCGAATCGGGGGTGCTCCCTGGGTCGCGCCCCCCACTGAAACCTATCAAGCGGCGCCGAAGCCCCAGGTCGCCTGAGCTCGTCAGCAACAGACCGTGCGCGGGCTGCCCGTCTCGCCCCGCGCGCCCGACCTCTTGATAGTAGGCTTCGACCGACCCGGGCGCCTGGGCATGCACGACGGTGCGAATGTCGGCCCGATCGATGCCCATGCCGAACGCGTTGGTGGCGACCACCACGTCGAGGGACCGCTCGGCAAAGCGTCGATTGACGTCCTCTCGCAGCGCGGCGGGGAGCCCCGCATGGTACGCGGCCACGCGCCAGCCTTCTTTGCCCAAAACGTCCGCGAGTTTCTCGGTGTTTCGCCGCGTCGCCGCGTACACGATGGCGCCTCCCTGCGGGTTCTCCGGCCCACCAAGAGCGCTGCGGAGCGCGCCGCGCATCAGCTTACGGCGTTCGCTAGAGCTGTCGCTTTCGACGACTGCCAGATGGAGGTTCGGCCGTGAGAAGCCGCGGAGGATCACCGCGCTTCGGTCGCCGTCGAGGCCCAAACGCGCCTGAATCTCCTCGCGCACAATCGGCGTTGCGGTCGCCGTGCATGCAATGACGCGCGCCGGTCGCATTCGCTCGATCACCTCGCCGAGCCGCAAATACGACGGGCGAAAATCGTGCCCCCACTGCGAAATGCAATGCGCCTCGTCGATGGCGAGCAGAGGCGGCCCAAGCGCGGCTAGTTTGTCAACCAGCCACTGTGACTCGAGGCGCTCGGGCGCGATGTACACCAGTTGGTAGCGGCCTTCGAAGATCTCGCGCTCGCGACGCTTCACCTCCCCGGGGTCGAGCGTCGAAGCCAAGAACGTCGCGGCGATGCCGCGCTGCGTGAGCGCGCGCACCTGATCTTCCATGAGCGCGATGAGCGGGGAGATGACGATGGACGTGCCGTCGAGGATGGCCGCCGGCAGCTGATAGCAAAGCGATTTGCCGCCGCCCGTCGGCGCGATCACCAGGACCTTCCGCCGGCCCCCGAGCAGCTCGTCGATCGCCTCCCGCTGCCAAGGATGAAACGCAGAAAGCCCAAAGCGCTCCCGCAAAGCCGAGTCGATGTCGCTCATGAACGGGGGGGAACGTAGTGCGGCGGATGGGTGCATGCCAGACATATCGGCCGCGACCGCCGCAAGTTGCGGGCACTACCAGATGATCTCGACGTACTCTGCAGCTCCGCGAATCTGCTCTACCCGCAGCTCCGAG
>CBDURI010000184.1:0-5812 GCA_965369435.1 uncultured bacterium | reverse complement strand
CACGACCAGCGGTAGCGGGACTGCCTCCCTCATCGCAGCGGGGCAGAGGCTTGTCCCACCCCCAAGCTCGCACTAGGGTCGCCCGGTGCGTTTCGATCAGGTCTCCATTTCCAGTGTCTCCCACGTCGATGGAGCCGACCGGGTCACGTCCGCGGAGCTCGAAACGAAGCTGGCTGAACCCATGCGGCGGCTCGGCCTCCAGCCTGGTTTCCTCGAAGGGGTCACCGGCATCCGAGCGCGCCGGATGTGGGGCGTCGAGTTCCAACCTTCGCAGGCGGCGACGGCGGCCGCGGAGCTCGCGATCGCGCAGGCCGGCATCGACCGCAGTCGCTTGGGAATCGTCATCAACACCTCCGTCTGCCGTGACTACATCGAGCCGTCGACGTCGTGCATCGTTCACAGCAACCTCGGCCTCGGTCCTGACTGCATGAACTTCGACCTCGGCAACGCATGCCTCGGCTTTCTCAATGCGATGGACATCGTTGGGAACATGATCGAGCGCGGTCAAATCGAATACGGGCTGGTGGTCGACGGCGAGAACAGCCGGTTCGTCGTCGAGAGCACCATCGCGCGACTGAATGATCCTGACCTCGATGAGGCGACGTTTCGCGAGAACTTCGCCACGCTCACCCTCGGCTCGGGCGGCGCGGCAATGGTGCTCGGGCGGAGTGATCAAATGTCCGTTGGTCACCGCTTCGTTGGCGGCGTGACGTCGGCGGCCACCGAGCACCATCAACTCTGTCGCGGGCAGGTCGACCAGATGCAGACCAAGAGCAAAGAGCTGCTCATTGCAGGCGTCACACTCGCAAAGCAGACCTACGCCATGGCAAAGCGGGAGCTCGGTTGGAATCCGGACGCCGTGGCCGAATACATCTTGCATCAGGTGAGTCGGGCAAACACCGACAAGCTCGCAGAGGCGCTCGAGCTTCCAACCGACAAGTTCATGCATGCCTACGTCGAGCTGGGTAATGTCGGGCCTGCGGCCGTTCCGATGGTGCTCTCCAAGGCAGCGGAAGCAGGGCGCATTCAGCCGGGCGATCGGGTGGCGCTGATGGGCATCGGCTCCGGGCTCAACTGCAGCATGTCCGAAATCATTTGGTGAGCGGCCCGTGAAGGTTTCCGACGAGCTCTATCCGTTTGAGCCTAACTGGCTAACTCTGCCGTCCGGCCATCGGATGCACTACGTCGATGAGGGTCCTCATGACGCCCCGGTGGTCCTGATGCTTCACGGAAACCCGACGTGGTCGTTCTATTGGCGACGATTGATCTCGGCGCTGCGCCCCAGTCATCGCGTCATCGCACCCGATCACATCGGCTGCGGGAAATCCGACAAGCCCGGCGATGACACGTACTCCTACCGACTCGCCGAGCGGGTCGAGGACATCGAAGCGCTGGTCGAGCAGCTCGGCCTCCGAGACGTCACGCTCGCGGTGCACGACTGGGGCGGGATGATCGGCATGGGCTGGGCGGATCGGCACCCCGATCTCGTCGCGCGCTTGCTTGTCTTGAACACCGCGGCATTTCCAATGCCTTCGACCAAGCGCCTGCCCGCTTCCCTCTGGTTGGCGCGTGACACCATGGCGGGCGCGCTCTTGGTGCGTGGGTTCAACGCGTTCGCACGGGGTGCAACGAGGCTTGCCGTCACGCGAGTCAAGCTTCCCAAAGAGGTGCGTGACGGCCTCTGTGCGCCCTACGACAGCTGGGATCACCGCCGCGCGGTGCTCCGCTTCGTGCAGGACATCCCACTCAGAGAAGGCGACCCGAGCTTCTCGTTGGTTCGCCAGGTGGGCGAGCGCCTCCATCAGTTCAACGACCGGCCCGTCTTGATCTGCTGGGGCGACCGTGACTTCGTCTTCGATGAACATTTCCTGAGGGTTTGGAAGAGCGCCCTTCCCGATGCGGAGGTTCACCAGTTTCCCGACTGTGGTCACTACGTCCTCGAAGATGCGCCGGCGGAGATCGAGGGGCTCGTGCGCCGGTTTTTGGGAATCGCCGAATGACGCTCGAACTCTCGACGGTAGCCGACGTGCTGCCGCAGATGGCCTCGACGCAGCCCGATACCACGGCCATCTTCTTTCCGACGAAGCAACGCGACGCGGCGGGCAACGTCATCTACAACAAGGTCTCGTATCGAGAGCTCGACGAGCGCAGCAGCCGAATCGCCGCCGGCCTCCACGCCGTTGGAATCGAGCGCGGTCATCGCGCCGCGCTCATGGTGCGACCGAGCCCCGAGCTCTTCGCCCTGACCTTCGGAATGTTCAAGGCCGGGGTGGTACCGGTGATGATCGACCCGGGTCTCGGCATCCAAGGGCTGAGCAAGTGCCTCGCGCGCGCGCAGCCCAGCGCATTCGTGGGAATTCCCATCGCCCACGCGGCTCGCATCGCCCTTGGCTGGGGCCGGGCGACGGTGGAGCGAACGATTACCGTTAGCGGCTGGGGTCTAGCAAAGCACACCCTGGCGCAGGTCGAAGCGCTCGGCGCAACGCGGCTCGCCGCAGGCGACCAGCCCGTGCCCACCGGCGGCGACGAAGTAGCGGCTGTCCTGTTCACGTCAGGCAGCACCGGGCCGCCCAAAGGCGTCGTCTACCGGCACCGCCACTTCCTCGCGCAGGTCAAAGCGATTCGAGAGATGTTTTCGATCAAACCGGGCGAGATCGACCTGCCTACGTTTCCGCTCTTCGCGCTTTTTGACCCGGCGCTCGGCATGACGACAGTCATCCCCGACATGGACCCGAGCCGGCCGGCCAGCGTCGAGCCGCGAAACATCATCGAGCCCATTCAGCGATTCGGGATCACGACCATGTTCGGGTCACCTGCGCTACTCAATACGGTCGGTCGGTATGGCGAGCAGCACGGCATCAAGCTGCCGAGCCTGCGTCGTGTGATCGCGGCCGGGGCGCCTATGCCCGGGCAAACGCTCGCCCGTTGGCATGCCATGTTGCCCGACGACGGCGATGTGTTTCCTCCCTACGGCGCCACCGAATCGCTTCCAGTCGCCTGCCTGCCGGGACGCGAAATCGTCGCGAAGACCTGGGCCGAGACGGAAAAGGGAGCCGGGGTTTGCGTCGGCCTCCCGGTCCCCGACATCGAGGTGAAGGTGATTCGCATCAGCGACGACGCGATCGCAACCTTTTCCGACGATCTCGAGCTCGAAGACGGCGAGATCGGCGAGATTGCGGTCCGCGGCCCGATGGTGACCGAGGCGTACTTCGCAGATGAACCCAATACGGCGCTATCGAAGATCCGAGACGGCGACTTCATCTGGCACCGCATGGGCGATGTCGGTTGGCGCGATCGCGAAGGGCGCCTTTGGTTCTGCGGCCGCAAGAGCCACCGCGTGCTCGTCGATGGCGCGACGATGTTCACCGTCCCATGCGAGAAGATCTTCGATGCACACCCGGCCGTCTATCGTTCCGCGCTCGTCGGTCCCCGAGGGCTGCCGACGCTCTGTGTCGAGCTCGAGCCTGGACAGCGCTCGGCAGACTGGCCGGAGATCGAGCGGCAGCTCCGCCACATCGCCCAGGCACATCCACAGACGAATCGCATCTCGCGCTTCGTCCGGCACCCGAGCTTCCCGGTCGACATCCGGCACAACGCAAAGATCGGACGCGAAAAGCTCGCAAAATGGGTTGAGGCCAAAGGTCCATCATGACGGTCCTCGTCACGGGTGGCGGAGGCTTCATCGGCCGTTCGATCGTCCGGGCCATACTCGATCGGGGTGAACGCGTGCGCGTGCTGTGTCGGGGCGACTATGCCTTGCTTCGCGAATGGGGTGTCGACCTTCAGCGGGGCGATATTCGCGACCACGATGTGGTGGCGGCGGCGGTCGAGGGATGCGACGCCGTCTTTCACACCGCAGCCCACATCGACCTATGGGGCCCCTACGAAACCTTCTTCGCCGTGAACACGCTGGGGACTCGCCACGTCATCGACGCGTGTAAGAAGCATCGGGTTCCAAAGCTCGTCTACACCAGTACGCCGAGCGTCGTGCACTCAGGAGACGCCGTGTCGGGCGTCGATGAGTCCGCGCCCTATCCTTCCCAGTTCGAAGCGCACTACCCAGCGACCAAGGCGCTTGCGGAGCAAGAGGTCTTGGCCGCCAACAGCGAGGCGCTATCGACCGTCGCGATTCGACCCCATCTGGTCTGGGGCCCGGGGGACAGCTCGGCCCTGCCACGGCTGGTCGCCCGCGCCAAAGCCGGGCGTCTACGGATGGTCGGGCGGCCGCAGCGGATCGACACGACCTACATCGACAACGCGGTCGCAGCCCATCTCTCGGCGTGCGATCGACTCGCGCCGGGCTCCCCGGTCGGGGGCAAGGCCTACTTCATCACGCAGGGAGAGCCGCTCGAAGGCCCGACGTTCATCAACGACATGCTCGACGCCGCTGGCCTGCCGCCCGTCACGCGAACCATTCCCGTCCCCGTCGCCCGCTCTGCCGCCGCCCTGGCCGAGGCGGTCTGGAACACTTTCAAACTGCACTCCGAGCCCCCGGTGACCCGTTTTCTGGTGAGCCAACTCTCGACCGCGCATTGGTACGACATTTCCGCAGCCCGCCGGGACCTCGGTTACGACCCCAAGGTCAGCTACGCAGAAGGCATGGTGCGGCTCAAAGCGTGGGCCCAAATCCAAACCTGGTAGCGGTTCGTCGAGCTAACGCTCGAGCAGCGAAGCGATCGCTGAGCGAGCAGCCCCAGCTTCACCAGAACTCGCGCAACATGATGCGAAACACCCCGGCGGTCGGGTTCCAGTTGCCCTTCATCGCCTCACTGCCGGCGTGGGCGTAGGCATCGGCTTCGGGTCTCGGCCGTAACCGCACGAACGGCGGCAGGCCGTAACGCATGGCAACATAGTTCGCCCAGAGCCTCGCTGTTCGCCCATTGCCATTGACGAAGGGATGAACTCGCACCCATTCCGCATGCGCCCAGCCGCACACATCGAGAACCGCTGCGAGCGTGTCGGTATCAAGCGCGGCGCCGGCGGGAATGAGAGAGTCGAGGCGAGCAAGGACCTGATTGAGCTTGCGCTCAAAGATCGCGACCGCATCCGCGACCTGATCGGGCGGCACACCCTCATGCGCGCCGACGAGGACTCGGACTGCTTCCGTGCCGGGTTCACCGCGGAATCTTCCGACGTATTCGGGCTCCGGTACATCAAGGCCATCCATGATCTCGCGATGCCAAGTCGCGGCGTCCCGGGCGCGCACCGTCCCACGAAGAACAGCCGAATCGCGTATCCGGCGAAGCGTACGGACGAGGTTCTGCTGGAGGGTGGGACCGTCCGCGTCCCAGTCAGCCATTCGCAAGGAGTTCGTCTATCTCGGACTGCGCGGTCTGGGGCCGATCGATGGACCGTCCCTCTAGCGGATCGTCCAGTGTGACTTCCGCGTCGGCGAACGCGGCAATCGCTTGCTCGAAATCTGGGCCTTTGCCGGAATACTGCCGAAGTTGCTCGAGAGTTCTTTCGAGATCGCGTTCGACCTCTCGACTCGTGCGCTTCACGTAGATGGCCACGGCCTCGGTGACGAGCTGGTTCATGCTTCGCTTCGTAATCGAGCTCAGCGCCGACAGAGCGCCATAGAGCTCGTCCTCAAGTCGAAATGTGAAGGGCCGCCTTTCCATGACTCCATTGTGGCGCTGGCGGAAATGATGTCAATCTATGATTTTGACATCATGGGATCTCCGGACGAGCAGGAGTCGAGAAGAAGCAATAAGGTTTGGAATTATATAGAGTTACGTTGCTAAGGGCGACTCTCGCCATGAAGGCTAGCGCCTACTTCCCGCAGTCCGACTGAGCCGCCTCCGAGGTGATC
>CBDURI010000183.1:0-5813 GCA_965369435.1 uncultured bacterium | reverse complement strand
AGGATTTGGATTTTCTTGATCGTTTGGTAGCGGGCGACCTTGGAGTTGCAGACCTGTTGCATCTCCTCTTCGATGAAGCGTTTCACGTCCGGGTTCCGGGCTGCGGTCGCCACGTCGCCGAGCCCGGAAATCTGCGATGCGACTTCGAGCTCGGGTAGCGCCTCCGGGTCGAGCACGATCAACGCCGCAAGATACGGTTGCCGGTCACCCACCACCACAGCTTGTCCGACCCCCGCAATCGACTGCAGGTACCCTTCCATCTCGGCTGGCGCGACATTCTTTCCACCGGCCGTGATGATCAGGTCCTTCTTGCGGCCCGTGATCGAGATGTAGCCGTCCTGATCGATGGCGCCGAGGTCGCCGGTGTGCATCCACCCATCCTCATTGTAGAGCTCGGCGGTCCTCTCGGGCAGGCGATGGTAGCCCTTCACCATGTTGATGCCTCGCAGCATGATCTCGCCGTCGTCCGCAATCATCGCTTCGACACCGAGAAGAGGCTTGCCGATCGTACCAAACTTGAGCTTTCCCGGCGGCTGCACCGACGCAAACGCCGTAGTCTCGGTCATTCCGTAGCCCTCGGAAATCGGTATGCCAATCGAGGCGAAGAACTCCAGCGTCGAGACCGAGATCGGTGCTGCACCGCTGAGCGCGACCAGCAACTGGTCGAGGCCCAAAGCTTCTTTGATTTTGGATATCACGAGCTTGTTCGCAAGTGTTCGCGCCAAACTCGTGACCGGCTGTCCAGTTGCGCTCTCCTGTTTGAACGCCTCGAGCTCCGTGCGCCGCGCCCAGCTCGCAAGCTTGGCCTTGATGCCCGTGGTCTCCGCCAACTTGCCGCGAAGCGCCGCCTCGAACTTTTCCCACACCCGAGGGACTGCGAGAAAGAAGGTCGGGTGGGCTTCGCCTAGGTAGTCCTTGATCTGTGTCAGGTCTGCGCAGAAGTAAGTCTCGGCCCCGGTCATCAGCCCAGCAAAGTTGGTCACGCCCTGTTCGGCCGCATGACACAGGGGCAAGTAGCTCACCGCTCGCTGCTTGGTCGTCAGAAGCGAAGGGAACACATCCACGACGGCCTTGGCGATGAGGTCGATCCCGCGGTGCGTGAGCATGGCTCCCTTGGGCAGCCCCGTCGTGCCCGACGTGTAGATCAGAAGCGCAACGTCATCCGCCTTCACCGCGTCGAGCCGCGCGTCGAGCTCGGCATCGGACACCGCATCGCCCTTGGCCATCAGTGCGGGAAGTGAGATGACCCGTGGGTCAGTCGATCCGAGTTCGTCCATCGTCACGATGTGCTCGATCGGGCTGTCGCCTCCGGCAATCGAGAGGTACTTCTCGAGCTGCGTCTGGTCATCACAGACCACGATCTTCGATTCCGCGTTGCCGACGATATAGGCCATCTGCTCCGGCAGAAGCGTCGTGTAGAGCGGCGCTGGAATCCCTTGCGCAGCATTGATGGCGTGCTGGCAGATCACCCAGTCACTCCGGTTGGCGCCCACGATGGCGACGCAGTCCTCGGGCCGTAGACCGAGGGACATCAGCCCCTTGGCCACCCTGCGTGCACTCGCCCAGTACTCCACCCAGTTGACCGTCGCCCAACTGCCATCGGCACGCCGATCATGAAGCGCGGGGTCACTCGGCTTCGATTTGGCCCAGCCCTCGATCCGCGAGAGCATCGTTCCGTGTAGCGTCATCGGTCCCTCCAAAGAGGCGTCTACGCTACCCGATCCGGAGCCACGATCAATAGCGCAAAGCTTGCGCCAGCACGGATGCTGGCACCGGCACTGGCGCTGGCACTGAAAATATGGCGGAGGAGGAGGGATTCGAACCCCCGGTAGAGTCGCCCCTACAACGGATTTCAAATCCGCCGCCTTCGACCGCTCGGCCACTCCTCCCTGGTGGGGGCGATTTAGCACATGCGTGCATACTTGCCCTTCACATTCAGGGTGACCTGGGTCTATATTTCGCGGTCCCAGCCGGTTACACGGTTGGCAACCCAAGAGGTGACGCTGTGGCTGCTGACACGATTCCCAATCGACTACTGCAAAGGGCGAAGAAGGCCCCCAACGACCCGGCGTACCACGTGCGCGAAAACGGCAGCTGGAAGCCGACGAACTGGGGCACCTACTCCGACCAAGTGACGCAAGCAGGGCGCGCGCTGATCGCACTCGGCTTCGAACCGGGGCAGACGGTCTGCATCCTCGGATTCAACCGCCCCGAGTGGACGATCATGGACGTTGCGGCAATGGGCGCGGGCGGCGCTCCGGCGGGTATCTACACCACCTGCTCCCCCGTCGAGGTTCGCTACATCGTCGCCCACGCCGAAGCACCCATCATCCTCGTCGAGAACGAGGATCAATGGAAGAAGGTCCAGAAAGAACGCGCCAACACGCCGCACCTCAAGCACGTCGTCACGATGCAGGGCACCCCCGCGATCGCAGACGACATGGTGATGACCTGGGAAGAGTTCATGGCCAAGGGTGACGAAGTAGAGAAGCAAGCGTACCTCGACCGCCTCGAAGCTTTGGATCCCAACGCCCTCGCGACCTTGATCTACACGTCGGGCACGACCGGCCCGCCCAAGGGCGTGATGCTGAGCCATCACAACCTTGCATGGACCGCCGACAAAGCCTCCGATGTCGTCACGCCCGGGCCTTCGGACGTCTCGCTTTCGTATCTACCGCTGTCGCACATCGCCGAGCAGATGTTCACCCTTCACGTTCCCATTACGTCCGGGTCACAGGTGTACTTCGCTGAGTCGATCGAAGCGGTGCCAGATAATCTCAAAGAGGTGCAGCCGACCATCTTCTTCGGCGTGCCCCGGATTTGGGAAAAGTTTCATGCGGGCGTCTCGGCCAAGCTCAAGGGCGCAACCGGGGTCAAGGCCAAGCTCATCAAGTGGGCCATGAAGGTGGGCTGGGAAGCCAACCAGACGCCCAACGGCCACAAGGGCCTGCAATATCAGCTGGCAAACAAGCTGATTTTCTCGAAGCTCAAGCCGGCGATCGGCATGGGCAACGCGCGGGTTTGCGTCTCCGGCGCCGCGCCGATCGCACGCGAGGTGTTGGAGTTTTTCGCGCATTTGGACATCGTCGTGCTCGAGGTCTACGGACAGTCGGAGGACACGGGTCCGACGAGCTTCAACACACCAGACAAATACCGATTCGGTAGCGTCGGTCCGGCGCTGCCGGGGGTGGAAGTCAAAATCGCCGACGACGATGAGATCTTGGTCAAGGGCCCGAACGTCTTCATGGGCTACTACAAAGAGCCCGAGGTCACTGCCGAGACACTCATTGACGGGTGGTTGTATTCCGGTGACTTGGGCGCCTTCGACGATGACGGCTTCCTGAACATCACCGGCCGTAAGAAAGACATCATCATCACCGCGGGTGGCAAGAACATCACGCCGAAGAACCTCGAAGGTTCCATGAAGAACCATGCGTTGATCGACGAAGCCGTCGTCATCGGTGACCGCCGCAAGTACCTGAGCGCACTCATCACGATCGATGCAGAGGCGGGCCCCGCATGGGCCGCAGCCAATGGCGAAGATGCGAGCGCGCTTCACAAGAGCGCAAAGCTCAGGGCGAGCATCCAGGCACACATCGACGAGATGAACGCGCACTACGCCCGGGTAGAGCAGATCAAGAAGTTCACGATCCTGCATCGAAACCTCAGCATCGAAGACGGTGAGCTCACACCAACCCTCAAGGTGAAGCGCGCCAAAGTGAGCGACCACTTCGCCGACGACATCGAGGCCATGTACGCCGAGGACGGGGCACAGGCTCAAGCGCGGCTCTAAGCGACGCTCGCAAACGCGGCTGTGTCCGGGACGGCGTCTACCCGACGACCGTCACGGTGACGCGTCGACGGTGGCCGCTCAGACGGTGTTCCCAGAGGAAAACGCCCTGCCAGGTGCCGAGAGCGCAGCGGCCGTTGGCGACCGGGATGCTCAACGAGGTTTGGGTGATGGCGGTTTTGACGTGCGCCGGCATGTCGTCGGGACCCTCCATCGTGTGGATGTAGAGGGGGTCACCGTCGGGGACTAGCCTCGACAGGAAGGCGTCGAGGTCGCGCTGGACGTCTCGGTCGGCGTTTTCGTTGATGATGAGCGAAGCACTGGTGTGGTGAATGAACACCGTGCACAGGCCCTCGGCAATGCCCGAGGCTGCAACGGCATTTTGGATCTCGGTCGTGATCTCCATGGTGCCCCGGCCTCGCGTCTCGACGGTGAGCGTCTGGGAGTGGGCCGTCATGACTCCGTGACTTTCATCCACATGGCCACTTGGTCGCCTTGATAGATCAGCGTGTCCTCTTGGGTGAAGCGAAACTCGTATCGTCCGAACACCTGCGTCGCACGTTGCCGGACCTTGGTTGCACGGAGCTCGAGATCGAGCGGAGGCCCCATCTTCGCGAGGGCTACGAAGCGAGCGTCGTAGATACGACCCCCGTATCCGATCCAGCCATCGGCGTGGCGAAGGCCCAAGATGTAATACGTGTGCATGAACCCGAGCATCCCGGTGATGTGGACCATGAGACCGCCACTGACGTGCCGCGGGTGGCGCACCGGGTGTGCCCGCTGATCTCGAGTCAGTGGCAGGTCGGGATGAGTGGCCATGCGCGCGCGTATGATGCCGGCCTCTTTGTCGATCTCGACGATCTCGTCGATACAGATCGCGCCCGGTCCATACGGGCAATCGGCAACAAATTCCGGGTCCAACGCCATGTCTACACTCCCTGCCTCTCCGCGTCCCAAATCACCTTGTGCATCTGAATCTGCACGCGAACGGGCAGGTGATCCTCGAGGACCCATTGCACGAGGTCCTTCGGGTCGAGCTCCCCCCAGACGCAACTGAGCAGAACCGCGTTCACGCGATCGGCTAGGCGGTGCTCTTCGATGACGGCCTTCGCCCAGTCGTAGTCCGCCCGATCGGCAAGGACGATCTTGACCTCGTCTCGCCGAGTAAGGTGCTCGATGTTCTCCCAGCGATTGCCATGCGACTCGTCGCTCCCCGGCGCTTTGAGATCCATGATCCGATGCACGCGAGGGTCAACACCGGAAATGTCGCGTTCGCCGCTGGTTTCGAGGAGAACCGTTCGCCCCGCTTCGCAGAGCTCCCGAAGCAGCGGAATGGCGCCCGCCTGTAGCAGGGGCTCGCCTCCGGTGAGCTCGACGAGCGGCGTTCCAAACGACAGCGCCTTCTCCAACACCTCGGCGCGCGGGAGCTGCGTTCCACCTTCGAAGGCCTGGGGCGTGTCGCACCAGCGGCAACGGAGGTTACAGCGGGAGAGCCGGACGAACGTGCAAGGAAGGCCCGCGAATGTCGACTCGCCTTGAATCGATTCGTAGATCTCGTGAATCCGTATCTGGTCGGCAGCATCCATGATCAGCGTGGGTTGCGAGTAATGAGGATCAGCATCTGGCCCTCGTGCGCTGCGCGCTCGGGGACCTCGACGATGAGATCCCACATTCCGGGCCGCGCATCCACCTCGAGAGTCTGATTCCGCCGACGAACGCAGCGCTCGCCGTCGTCATCGACGCGAACCCAAAAGACCCTGGGTTTGTAACCGTCGAGATCGAAGGCAGAGGCCCGAATACGGGTGCGATCCTGGAGGTCGAAACCGGTGCGGTAGTAGCGGGCTCCAGGCTTCGGAAGGCCGCAGTTCTTGGGGAGGGTGTCGGCGGGAGGGAGATCGGGTTTGGAGACGAGCGCGGAGAGGGGAAAAGGGTCAGTGGCGGCGTCAGCACCGGTAACAGGGTCAGTGCCAGCGTCAGTGCCACGGTCAGCGTCAGTGCCAGTGCCAGTGTCAGTGCCAGAGCC
>CBDURI010000182.1:0-5822 GCA_965369435.1 uncultured bacterium | reverse complement strand
GCCGGCGTAACGCACGGGCTGCTCCACTACTACTTCGACTCCAAAGACCGACTCTACGAGCAAGTCGTCGGCCGCCTTTTTGGGCGTCACCAGCAGCTGTTCGAGCAGCTCATCTGCGATGGCACCTCGTTGACCCCGCGGGATCTCGTGTTGGAGAGCTTCGATCTGTTTTGGGCACACCCGAATCAGGTGCGGATCATGCTTTGGGAGATGGCCTCCGGAGACGATCGCGTGGAGCGCTCCATGAAGGCCTTCTATGACGCGATGGCAGGCGCGCTCTCGAATCTTACCGCCGGTGCCCCGCAGGCGAGCAAGCCTGGCCGAGACCCGCGCGATGTATACGTGTCGATACTTGGCGCGCTGGTCGTCTACTTCTTCCGGGATCCCGCCATCAAGCAGCTCTTCGGGGCGAACCGCTTCAGCGAGGAGGACCGCAAGCGGCGGCGTGCACACATTGGGGCCCTGCTCGACTTGCTCTTGTGAGTGAAAGTCCGGTGGATCCGGCCGGGTGGGCACAGTAGAGTCAGGCCGCGCATGACGGCCGAATTCGTTCACCTGCACGTTCACAGTGAGTTCTCGATGCTGGACGGCGCCATTCGGATTCCACAGCTCGTGCAGAGCGTGGGCAAGATGGAGATGCCGGCGGTCGCGCTAACCGACAACGGCAATATGTTTGGCGCGGTGCAGCTCGTGCGGGCGTGCCAGGGGACCGACGTGAAGCCCATCCTCGGGTGCGAGGTGAGCTTCACTTCGGGCGACCGACGTGACCCGAAGAACCACGAGCTCCATCATCTGCTGTTGCTCGCCAGCTCACAGGAGGGCTACCAGAACCTGGTGCGCTTGGTGAGCACGGGCTGGGTCGACGGCATGGCCGTCCACGATCAGCCGCGCATCGACTTCGAAGCGCTTCAGAAACACAGCAAAGGCATCGTAGGACTGAGCGCGTGCATGGGCGGCTACGTTGCACAAGAGATCCTCAATAAGGGGCCCGAGGTCGGGCGCGAGGCGATCGCGAGGCTTCGCGACTCGTTCGACCCTGGACACTTCTTCGTCGAGCTACAGGACCATGGCTTCCCGGAGAACCGACCACTCAACGAAGTCCTGAGCAGGCTCGCCAACGAGCTCGAGCTTCCGATGGTGGGCACGAACGACTGCCACTATCTCGAACGCCAATCCTCTCATGCCCAGCTCGTGCTTCAGTGCATCGGCGCCGGACGCAGCGTCCGCGAAATGGAGGCAGTTCATCACCATTCTTCGGAGCTCTATCTGAAGACGCCGGAACAGATGCTGAACCTCTTCGCGCACATCCCTGACGCGGCGAAGAACACGCTGTTGATCGCCGAAATGTGCGCCGGCCAGGCCACCCCGCTCGCAGACCCGAGGCTTCCGCGCTTCGCCGTGCCCGGTGGCGCGACTGAAGAGGACTACTTGCGCGCCCTATCCGTCGCCGGCCTCGGCCGTCGCATGGTCGAGATGCGGGGCCGTGGCGAAACGTTCGAGGACAGCCCCTATCACCAGCGACTCGAGCTCGAGCTCGGAGTCATCCTGAAAATGGGCTTCGCGGGATACTTCCTCATCGTTCAGGACTTCATCAACTGGGCGAAGGACAACGGGGTGCCGGTAGGCCCGGGGCGGGGGTCGGGCGCCGGCTCACTCGTCGCGTGGGCGCTGCGCATCACCGACCTGAACCCCATCACACACGGCCTTCTCTTCGAGCGATTTCTGAACCCCGAACGCGTGTCGATGCCGGACTTCGACATCGACTTCTGCATGGACCAACGCGACCGCGTCATTCAGTACGTGCGCGACAAGTACGGTCAGGCGAGCGTCGGTCAGATCGCGACCTTCCATCAGCTCAAGAGCCGCAGCGTGGTGCGAGACGTCGGGCGCGTCATGGGGATGACGCCGGGCGAGGCCGGGTTGATTGCAACGATGATTCCGGAACCGGTTGGCGGCAAGAGCGTGCCGATCCGCGATGCCCTCGAACAAGAGGCGCGGCTCAAGACGGCGTACGAACAGGACAGCCAGGCCCGCGAGCTGCTCGAAACGGCGCAAGAGCTCGAAAACCTGACGCGCCACGCAGGCATGCACGCGGCCGGTGTCGTGATCAGCGAGGGCCCAATCTGGGACCACGTACCGGTGTTCTGTCCGGAGCCGAATGTCTACGTCACGCAGTACCACAAGGATGATGTCGAGGCGGCGGGCCTGGTGAAGTTCGATTTTCTCGGGCTTCGCACGTTGACGGTGATCGACATTGCGACGAAGTTGATCGACCGGCGTCCGGACCGCCAAGGGACGCCCTTCCGGATCGATGAGATCCCAATGGACGACCCTGCGACCTACGCGCTGCTGCAATCGGGCGAGACGACCAACGTGTTCCAGCTCGAGTCGAGCGGCATGCAGAACCTGTTCAAGCAGCTCCGGCCTGACCGGTTCGACGACATCGTGGCCGCGGTCGCGCTCTATCGTCCCGGCCCCATGGGCGCGCAGATGGACAAGGACTTCGTTCATCGCAAGCACGGGCGACAACAGGTCGAGTATCCGCACCCTTGCCTCGAAGACATCCTGCGAGAGACGCGAGGCGTCATCGTGTACCAGGAGCAGGTCATGAAGATCGCGCAGGTGATGGCCGGGTACTCTCTCGGCGGCGCAGACCTGTTACGGCGCGCGATGGGCAAGAAGAAGGCGTCCGAGATGGACACTCAGAAGGCCATCTTCATCGAGGGCGCGACCGGGCTCGGCCACACGCAAGAGAAAGCGGAGGAGGTCTTCGACTTGATGGCGTACTTCGCGGGGTACGGCTTCAACAAGAGTCACTCGGCGGCCTACGCGCTGATCACCTATCAGACCGCGTATCTCAAGACGCACTTTCCCGTCGAGTTCACCTGCGCGACGCTAACCGCCGACAAAGAGAAAATCGACAAGGTCGTTCGCACGGTCGCCGAGGCGCGTTCGATGGGCATCACAGTCCTACCGCCCGACGTGAACGAGTCCGAGATCGAGTTTACGGTCGTCTATGCGCCGGACGATGCCCAAGACGTCGCGCGGCTTCGTCACAAGCCCGTTTGCTACAACGGCGCGGTGCACGACCCGATGGGGCCCAAAATTCGATTTGGGTTAGGCGCGATCAAGGGTGTGGGGACAGGAGCGGTCGAAGTAATCCTCCAGGCGCGGCAGGAAGAACCGGAAGAAGAAGGCGGCGAGGCGCTCGAACGGCCTTTCGTCGACCTCTTTGATTTTGGGGCGCGAGTGGATTTGCGCCGCGTGAACAAGGGCGTGGTCGAAGCGCTGGTCCAGTGCGGCGCGTTCGACACCGTGCACGGCGCCATCAACGTTCATCGATCGCAGTCATTCGTGGCCATCGAGCAAGCCATCGAGCGCGGCAAACGCATCCAGGCGGAGCGATCGAGCGGACAGGAGAGTCTGTTTGGATTGATGGGCGGCGAGGATGAAGCTCAGGCGTACGAACATCCGGGTGGAAGCTTCCCGGTGCTCGACCCGTGGGACTCGCGCGATCAGCTTTCACGGGAGAAAGGGACCCTCGGGTTTTATGTGTCGGGGCACCCACTCGACCGCTATCGAGGCGAGCTGCTTCGCTTCACCGACGCGACCACCGAGAGCCTGGCCCAACTCGGCAATCACCGGCAGGTCACGGTCGGCGGCACAGTCGAGGGATACCGCGAGCGCCGCACCAAGATGGGACACACGATGGCGTTTTTCCACATCGAGGACTCGCTCGGCCGTGTCGAAGTGATCGTCCGTCCGAAGCCGCTCGAAAAGGCCGGCATCCGGGAAGCCCTGAAATCGGGTGAACCCATCCTCCTTACTGGCCGCGTCAAACACGAACAAGATCGCAACGATGACAGCGCCGCACCCGAGGCCAAGATCCTCCTCGAGGAAGCCACGCTGCTCAGTGAAGCCCTCCGTGAACGCACCACCGCAATCACCGTCCGGCTTGCCGTCGAGGGCATCGACCGCCGCAAGCTCGACTCCCTCCGCTCCATCCTCGAGCAGTACCCAGGCCCCTGCCCTGTCACCCTCGAGCTGAGCTCTCCTGGCGACTGGCGCGTCAACCTCGCTGAAACCGGCCTCTTCGTAGACCCGAGCGACGCCCTGCTCACCGGCCTAGAACGCCTCTTCGGCACCAAAGTCTGCGAGCTGCACTAGCCCGTGCCAGCTGCTCCTGAGCCGCAATCGGAACAGGAGCTGCTCACCCGCGCGTGGGACCTTGCGGGACTCACACTCGGTGAGCTCGGCGCACGTGTTGCGATCTCGGTGCCGGAGGAGTCGGTGCGCGGCAAGGGTGTTGCGGGGCAGATTCTCGAGAAGGTGCTCGGTGCGTCGGCGGGTTCTCGCGCCGAGCCGGACTTCACGCGGCTCGGCATCGAGCTCAAGACCATCCCGTTGGACGCGAACGGCAAACCCAAGGAGTCGACGTTCGTGTGTTCGATTTCGCTGTCTGCCATGGCAGACACCGATTGGGAGCGGAGCACGGTTCTCAAGAAGCTATCGAAGGTGCTGTTCGTTCCGGTCGAGGCTGCGTCCGATACCCCGCTTCGCGACCGGAGGGTCGGACGGGCCTATCTGTGGACGCCCACCGCGGAAGAGTGGCAACTGCTGCGCAACGATTGGGAGCGGCTGGCGGAGATGATCGCAACCGGCGACGTCGAACAGATCACCGGTCACCTCGGCGAGGTGCTGCAGGTGCGCCCCAAGGCCCCGCACGGACGAAGCCGTCGACGGGCGCCCGACGAAGAGGGCGCCGTCCAGTGGACCATGCCGCGGGGGTTTTACTTGCGGCCTGCCTTCACAGGAGCCGTGCTTTCGCGGCTGCGCGCCGCGGAAGACTAACCCTTTGAAAAAGGGGACTATCGCCTGCTTTAGAAGGGGGGTGGCGGAGCGGGTCGGCTGCTGCGGGTGCGGGCCAGCTCGGTAGGGAGGTCGTAGACTCGGAAGACGTCGTTCCAAATGGTTGCGCCCGGTGCGATGGCCCCTCGACCCGTGTAGGGCGACGCCGCGGCCAGGGTCCGGGAGACCAACGGGCGGAGCGGGAACAGAGCGAGCCTTTGTAGCCGGTGGCGTTTGCGGAGCTCTTCCATGAAAGCGTGTCGGGACGTCCGTTGGAAGCCGAGTAGCTGCTCGCTGTGTGTAACGTCCATCCAGCACTCGTAGAACCAACCGTCTTTGACCAACGGGTCGGTGCCGGGCCGGAACGCTTTGTCCGGGGGCATCGACACGCCTAACGCACCGAACACCTCGCTTCGCAGTTGGCGCGCGGTCACTCTCCACGAGTCGTCGCCAGCGATCAGCAGAAGATGCCCGTCCGGCTGCTGAACTGCCGCGGAGGCGATCGCACGCGCGGCATCCCGGACATCGATGCCGTGCTCCGGCTGCTCGAGCGACACCATGAAGATGAACGGACGGTAACTCGGGTGCTCCGGCATGAGATTGTCGATGTCCATCACGGCACCCAACCGAAGCGAGCACTGGCGCAACCCCGAGTACCGCAACCAGCTCTCCGCGGTGAGCTTCTGCAGGCCGTAGTTGTCGTCGGGCCAGCACGGGTCGGTCGCGCGCCGAAATGGATCACCAGGGGCACAAGGTCCAAAGGCCGCGCAGCTCGACACGAACACGAAAAACGCGTCGGGCGCGTGCGTCTTCGTCGCGTCGATCAGGTGCCGCATGCCTCCGAGGTTCACGGCTTCTGCGAGCTCGGGTTCGGCATACGCGACCGGAGCGACGACGGCCGCGCAATGCACGACCATGTCGGGCTTCACCAGCGAGACGAGGCGGCGCACCGCAGCCGCATCAGTGAGGTCGCA
>CBDURI010000181.1:0-5858 GCA_965369435.1 uncultured bacterium | reverse complement strand
CCACGAGCCTCTGCGCACATTTTGCGCGCCCCGTCTGGTTCCGATCATCGGAGCCGTCACGTGCCTCTTGCTGATGCCGTTCATTCCCCGAGGCTCGCTCCTGACGGCCGGAATCGTTCTCGCGCTGGGATCCGGCCTCGTGTGGTTACACACCCGGCGCTCGGCCGCCTAGTGGTCGTCGGGCTTGCGCTGGTCGGGCGGAATCGAGGGGCGAAATGTTGCCCTCTGCAGGTCGATATAGATTACCAACAGGAACAGCGCGAGTGATAACGTTCCGATGACTTGTCCGACCGACATCGCCATCATCACGGGAATCCAGCCCTGGTCGAAGAGCGACCAGCTCATCAGTGCGAGCCCGATCAGCCCGAGCACGCAAGCGTAGACGAGCATGCGCGATCTCGAACCGGTGTCTACCAACTCTTCGAGCTTCTTCTTGATCATGTTGCCTCGGGTGACCGTATCGCTTCGGTCGACCGCGCCTCGGCCTCCGATGGAGTTTCTTCGTCTGGTTTGCTAAAAGGATGCGCGTAGCCATGACAACCGGCGCTAACGCAACTCGTCTCGCCTGTTCGAAGGTCGTCGAGGAGTCCGGCGTGATCAACCACGCCGTTCCACAGGAACCCTGTCGTAGTGTGGCACTGCATGCAGTTTTCGTTCTTGAAGGGTCGCGCGAGGTGAATCTTTGGAAGCGCCTCCTCCATGTCCATCCACATGAACTCCGTCAAGAAATAATAGACGTGCCCCATGCCGCCCATCTTGGTCAGCGCGTAGCCGAACATGCCGTAGTCCTTATGGCAGACGTAGCAGCTCTTATCCCCGAACTTGTTGTTGCGGGAATGGATCGCGGCCAGGCTGATGCTGTCGGGGTCGTTCGCGTCTGCGATGTGCATGTCCATGGTGTGGCAGCTTCCGCAGAACGCTTGATGCTCGGTGGCGGCGAGGCCTTCCATGTTGCCAACCATTGCGGTCAGGATGGGAAGCACCCCAAGACCCAGGATCAGGAGGCCCTTCACGGACGCGGTCAGCTTGGGACGCCACACCAGATAATGCACCAAGATCGCCGCGGCGATGAGGGCGCTACCAAACGCGATCCAGGAGAGCGGCGATACGTGCATGATGAGTGGTGCTCGCTGTGGGTGGGGCGACGCGAGCAGGCAAACCATGGGCCGGGAACAGGGACCAGTGCAAGCGGGAAGATACGATCAGCGGTTCGCCGCTGGGGTCTCCCGGTCGCAGCGGTTCTGGCCCTGCTCTGCGCCATTCCGGCTTCTATGGTCTCCGCCCAGCCCCATCGCGTGGGCGCGGAGCTGTGGGGCCAGCTCGAGCCCAACGCAGGAATGGTCATCTTGGAGGGCTCCA
Source organism: uncultured bacterium (assembly GCA_965369435.1). Lineage (GTDB taxonomy): Bacteria > Myxococcota_A > Polyangia > Polyangiales > Houyiibacteriaceae > SG8-38. Next base: position 4,499 of record CBDURI010000181.1, on the reverse strand, counting down.
CCCGAAAGTACCCTTACATCGACGTCGAAGCCCTCGTCTGGGGAGGCGCCGGAGCCACTCAGCTGGGCTTGAGCGACAACGACGCAACCTTCGAGGCGCTCGTCATGACGATCAAAGTCCGTGACCCGAGAGGTGTCAGCGACACGCGCTTGGGTCGTTTCATGCTCTCGACCGGAGCGGTGCGCGCGATGCACATCGACGGCGGCCACCTGATGCTGCGGGCGCGCAGCAAGACACACTTCGAGGTTTTCGGGGGCGTGCCCGTCGACGGAAGCATCGAAGGACGCAAGTACGACTGGATGGTGGGCGGCCGCGTGTCACAAGGCCTCGGTAACAAGGGCATGATCGGCGCTTCGTATTACAACCGCTTCAACGCTGGACAGCGCTCCGACGAGGAGGTCGGCGGTGACTTTTCACTTCGGGTCGCGAGTTGGTTGGACATGTCCGCGAAGGTCTCCTGGGAGCTGGTCAACCCCGGGCTGGCAGAGGTGCTCGGAACCATCTCCGCACAAACCGCAAACCGTGTCATTCGCGGCGAGCTCTACGTGACGAAACGCTCGCCGACTCGGATGTTGCAATCCACCTCGTTGTTCACGGTTCTCGGCGACCCTGGAACCCTCGCAGCCGGCGGGAACCTCCGTTGGAGGGCGGCGCCGCGGCTGGACTTGTGGGTCAACGGCGCCCTTCAAGACGCGCAAGACGACTTCGGCTGGAGCGGCTACCTGCGTGGCGTCCTACGCCTGGATGACGACGGGAAAGGGAGCATCCTCGGGGAGCTTCGACGTCAGCAGGTCGCCACATCGAGCTGGACAGGGCTTCGTCTCGCCTCGGTCATTCCCCTCTACGAGGATCACGATACGACCGTTGGCTTGATGCCAGAGTTCGAGATTATCTTCCCAGACCATCCCGAACCCAACCAGGGCAACGTTTGGCCCTGGGGCCGTCTTGCCCTCCGATGGCAACCCACCAAGAGTTGGGCGGTCGCTGCCGCGGTCGAGGCCAGCGCCAATCAAGTCGAGCGATACGACGTGCGAGCACTCGCGCGTGTCTCCTACCAAGGGCAGTGGCCGAAGAAATGACCAAGAGGTGGATCGCAATCGTGGCATTGGTGGCCCTGACGGGCTCAGCGGGCGCCTGCGCCAAGATCCTCGGGCTGGAGAGCAAGAGCGAGCAACCGCAGGGTCCCTTCGAGCATCGAGCCCACGTGCTCGAGGGCGTCAACTGTCTCGAGTGTCACGCGGGCATCCAAGACGCGGGCGAGACCGGCCCGCTACACCTTCCGACGACGGAGCGATGCATCGAGTGTCACGAAGACCCTCACGACCCCAACCCCTGCTCGGAGTGCCATGGGCGACAGAGGACACGGCACGGGGCCGAGATGGCGCGCAAGCACCTGCGCTTCTCCCATGCCGGCCACTTCGAAGGGGGCGCGGGAGATTGCGTTCGCTGCCACGTGGACGTGAAGCACGAGAACAGCTCCCTTCGCCCCAACATGGCGACCTGCTTTAGCTGTCACGATCATGCCGGACAGTGGGACGTGCGCGACTGCGATGGCTGTCACGTAGAGCTCGCGTCCGAGGGAGTCCCGCCACAAAGCCACGTGGTCCACGACGGCGACTTTCTGCGCGAGCACGGAGTGCAGGCCAACGCGCAAGGCGACCTCTGCACGACTTGTCACACTCAGCGTCAATGTGCGGCCTGTCATGGCGTGACGACACCAGCTATCCCCTCGCGACTGGCTTTTGACTCGCCGATGCGCCAGTCGATGCACCGAGCGAATTTCTTCTCGGTCCACGACCAGCAAGCAGCGGCCGAGCCCGGCATGTGCGTCGTCTGTCATAGCGAGCTCTTCTGCGTCGACTGCCATACGCGCCAAGGAATCTCCGGAGTCAACGCGGCCCGCGGCAATCCACATCCACCGGGCTGGTCTGGCCCGCCGGGCTCGTCGAATGCGCACGGACGTGCTGCCAGGCTCGACCCGGTCGGCTGCGCAAGCTGCCATGGCGGGGCGGGTGAGATGCTTTGCGTGAGCTGTCACCAAGTCGGCGGCCCCGGCGGAAATCCGCACCCGGCAAACTTCACGAGCCGACTCGATAAGAACAACGATCTGCCATGTAGGTTGTGTCATTCAGGTGGCCTATGAAGCGCGCGTTGCTGTGGATCGGACTGGTGACCCTAGGCGCATTCGCGGCGGGGATTTTCACCGCAAGGTTCGGTAGCAACGTCCAGCAGATCAAAGAGGAAAGACAAAAGCCGGCGCCTCGTGAGGTGCCCGAAATTTGGCGCGAGGTCCGCCTTTCCCCAGGCCACTCGCAGCACATCATCAACGAGCCCGTCGAATGCAACGAATGCCACGACCCGACGATCAAGACCTTTGATTCCCCGGACACGGGCGTGTGCACTCAATGCCACGAAGAACAGGCATCGTTGGCCCATGTCGACCTTGATGGCATGCCCATGGATTGCTACACCTGCCACATCTTCGGCTTGGAGCCGGATGTGTTTGGACGGTGGCATTGCACGCGCTGCCACGGACCCTTCGAAACGACCGAGGGGATCCAAGGGCTTTCCATGCACACGACCGTGCCATGTGAGAGTTGCCACAATCCGCACAAGCCGGCGGAAGAGACGATTCGTGAATGCGACGAGTGCCACAAGACCATGAAGGTCCAGCACGGACGGTCACGCCTGAGCGGATCATGCGCAGACTGCCATGGCGGACACAAGCTAGCGTCTGATGCGGCGTCATGTATGGAGTGTCACGCGACCGAGGAGCCGACGGTGCCTGCATCCGCGACGTTTGGCGACGGGCATGATTCGTGTGCGAGCTGCCATCAGGCACACGCATTTTCTGCATCGAGCGCACTCGAGTGCATATCGTGTCACGAGGGCACGCAAGTCTTGGCGCAGAATAGGGCCCGGGAGCACCGTGACTGCAACAGTTGTCATGAACCGCACGCGGTGCGAGCAACGGGAGACCGAACTTGCAAAGGCTGTCACGACGACGTGCCCACGACACATCATGCGCAGAACGAGGGGGACTGTCTCGGATGCCACAATCCACATCCCAAACGGCGAGCGCCGGTCGCTGCTCGATGCTCACAATGCCACGAGGAAGCTCGGTCGGAGACCGCGTTTCACGCGGGCAAGATTCCGTGTATTGGCTGCCACCAGCCTCACCGATTCGATTTGAACCAGCTCAGCGATCGGGCGTTGTGCGGCCGCTGCCACACGCTTCAGATTCGTCTAACCCGTCGCAATTTGGGTCATGCTAGCTGCGAAGCATGTCACGAAGGAACCACTCACGAGCCCGCTGGCGTCGTCGCCTGTGGGAGCTGTCACGACGAGCAGCTCTCGAGGAGTCCGAAGGGGCATCGGGAGTGCATGACTTGTCATGAGCCTCACGGCGGTATCGTGTCGGCGCAAACCAGTTGCAGCGGATGTCACAAGGTCAACCAACTGCCAGGGCTGCATCGCATTCCGGACCAGCCGCGGGGCGAAGGGCATACCGAATGCACGGCCTGCCACGACATTCACCAAGCCAAGGTGCGGGCCGACCGTGCAACCTGCATGAACTGCCACCAGGATATCGCCGACCACGAACCCGACGCGAAGCGATGCACGGGCTGCCATACATTCATCAGCGGCCACTAATCGAGCGGAGGCAGCGTGCGAATCTTGATCGCGACCAGGAGCGTGAGAAACAGAAGCAAGAGCGTGCTGATCACGAGCCCGCGCCGCCGGCTCTCGAGAGCTCTAAGAGATGCATAGCCGACCTCCAACGCAGCCGCCTGATTCTCGGCGATCTCGATGAGCTTCTCTTCCATCACGGGCTTTGAGAACGAATGAATCAGCGTGCGCGCCTGCATGACACCCTGCCGGGCTGCCTCCACGTAATCCTCTCCTTCGGTTACATCCATGCCCTTCACTTCAGCTTCCCCGAGCAACTGTTCGATTTCTTCGAATGATTGCCGAACCGAGGCGAACGTATCGGTGAAGTAAAGAGCGAGATCAGATCCCTCTTCGCCCTCTTCGTGACATTTCCGGCAAGTAGCACCGGGCGTGTCGCCCTTCCATTCGTCCAACGTGTGCGTGATGAGATGCTTGCCGTGGCACGCCACACAGTCGGCTAGCGACTTCTCCTTGAATGCCGGGGCCAGCGGGCTCCCGAGAAAGAGCTCTGCATTGTAGCTGTGACAGGTTCCGCAGATGTTGCTGATCGCGTCTATCGATGGCGGAGCAGCGCCATGGTTACCGTGGCAGTCGTTGCAGGCCGGCGCCCCGCGCACGTCGTTCTTCTCGAGAAGCGCCTTCCCATGCACGCTCTGCACGTAGTCGTCGTATTGATTCGTCTTGATGTCGAAGTCGCTCATATACTCAGCATCGGCGTGGCAGTGCCCGCACGTCGCCGGGACGTTGGATGCGTAGACCGGCGATTTGGCATCGTTGACTTCGCGCACTCCATGCGCGCCATGACAGCTCGCGCACTGAGCCACTCG
>CBDURI010000180.1:0-5905 GCA_965369435.1 uncultured bacterium | reverse complement strand
GCGTACGTCACCGGAACAACCGGAGGAATCAAATCATGGTCGACAATTTCAACCTCAAGCGCGCCGTCTTCGCAGGGCTGCTCGGAACCACCGCAATGACGGGCCTGATGCTGGCCGCGCCGATGATGGGCATGCCGCGCATGAACATCGGCGAGATGCTGGGATCGATGATGGGCGGCGTCACCGCGCTCGGGTGGATGGCCCACTTCATGATCGGCACCGCACTCGCAATCGCCTACGCCGCGTTCTTCGCCACGCGCCTCCCCGGCTCCGCGGTGGTCCGCGGCATGCTGTTCGGGATCGCGCCATGGCTGCTGGCTCAGGTCGTGGTGATGCCCATGATGGGCGCCGGCTTCTTCAGTGGATCGCTGGTCGCCGCCATCGGAAGCCTGATGGGTCACCTCGTCTATGGCGCCGTAGTCGGAACCGTCTACCGCCAAAGCGACCAGGTGTCCGTTGGACAAGCGCTGCACGCGGACGCCTAAGGGTGGTCGACCGAACTCGACCCCTTACCCTTTCTCCTCTGCCCACAACGTCTTCACCCCTTGGTAGAGGCGCCGAGCGACCTCCGCTTCGGTGACCATCAGGCGGGCGCTCGGGGAGATGTCCACGATTCCCCCTTCCCCGGCGGCCGTGTGCTCGCCACCGGCGCCGCGCACGGACAGACCCAGGCGCTTGCACAGAGGCTTGATGGCCTCCACGTTGGCGCCGCTTTCCGTTAGCCGCGGCAGCGGGAGGTGGAGGCTGGCGCGCATTCCGGTGCCCAGGTTGGTGGGGCAGCTCGTCACGTAACCGTAGGTGGCCGAGCGGGCGAACCGCAGGCCGTGGGACTCCAACAACCCGAGCCCCGCCCGCAGGCGCCCGAACACGTTGCCCAGGACGGCGCCGCGCTCCATGGCCATCACCCGCAAGTGGTCCTCCTCCCCGACCCACACGATGAAGCCCCCATCCTCGGACTGGTACATGCCGCGCCCGTACGGCCAGTCAGCGCTGATCCCGGCGGCGGACAAGAACCTATCGCGGCTCATGTCCTTGAACATCCGGTGCTGCGCGACCAGCTCATCATACCGTTCGCTCGGAATCTCGTGGGGCGAGCCCGGGGTCAGCGACACGTAGCCGCCCCCAAAACGATCCGTCGCCACCAAGTGGCCGAACACCTCCACCATGCGCGCTTCGAGGGCCACCCGTTCGGCCCGGGTCATCGCGCCGGGAAGAGGAAAGTCGGCCAAGTTGCGGCCGACTCGCACGCGCATGGAAACGTCGCCGAGGGCGGCATCGATACGACGCAAGTCCAGAGTGCCCCCCGTATCCCAGTCCGAGACCTGGCTTACTTCCCCGTCGATGTGGTGGTACGCGCGGATGAGTTTGTCGAGGTACGGTGCAAAGAGATCGTAGTCGTCCGGGTGCATGGCGTAGGCGCCCATGATGCTGTCCGGGTTTTGCCAGCCGGTGGCGATGATCAGCTCGAGCCGCCGCTGGTGCTCGGGGGGCAGCGCCTCGTAGTAGGCCCGATCAAAGTAGCGGGCCATCAGGTTGTCCGGATGGGTTTCCCGCACCCGCGCGATATCCTCGACCTTCATGCTGTCTCCCCTGCGCATCGACATGCCATCAGGTCCCGCAGAACGTCTGCCGAACGATCTGATCGGCTCGCGGTGGCGCAGCATAACGTTCCTGCGACGGCTGGTCATCGTAGGGCGACGCCAGCACCTCCATCAGTTGCTCGAACGGCTCGAGATCACCCTCCTCTACCGCGGCCTTGATGACCTCTTCGACCAGATGGTTGCGCGGGATGAAGGCCGGACTGACGGACCGCATGTCGTCCCGACGCGCCGCAGAAGATCTCTCTTCGCTGGCGAGGCGATGTCGCCAACGCACGGCCCATTCGTCGAAGACCGCAGGATCTTCAAAGAGACTGCTCACCAACTCATCGTCTTGCGAGCTCCGATCGACAAGATCGCCTAGTCGGCGAAACGTGAGCGTGAAGTCCGCCGCGTTCTCCGCCATCCGCGTGAGGAGATCCTGAGCGAGTGCAACATCGTCATCCCGAACGTCTGTGAGCCCGAGCTTTCTTTGCAAGCCGGCTCGATAGAAATGCTCGAACCGATCTGGAAATGTGTGGATCAACTCAGTGGCCGTAGCGACCGCGACATCTTGATCGTCGGCGATCAGGGGCAACAGGGCATTCGCTAGCCCCCCGAGGTTCCAGAGTGCGACCGAGGGCTGATTGCCGAATGCGTATCGACCTCGGTGATCGATGGAACTGTAGACCGTGTCGGGATGGTAACTGTCCATGAAAGCGCAGGGACCATAGTCGATGGTTTCCCCGGCGATCGACATGTTGTCGGTGTTCATCACACCATGAATGAAACCGACCAGCTGCCAGCGAGCGACCAGCTCCGCCTGCCGCTCGATGACGGCGCCGAGCAACGCGGCTATTGGATTGTCTGCCTGAGACGCCTCGGGGTAGTGACGGGCAATGACATGATCCGCCAGTAAACGGACGGCTTGTTCGTCGCGGCGGCCGGCGAAGAACTGGAACGTCCCCACCCTGATGTGGCTCTGCGCCACTCGGGTGAGGACAGCGCCCGGCTGATCGGTCTCCCGCATGATCTGCTCGCCCGTGGTCACAGCCGCCAGCGAACGGGTGGTCGCAATCCCCAAGGCCGCCATCGCCTCACTGATGATGTACTCGCGCAACACCGGGCCTAGCCCGGCACGCCCATCTCCGTTGCGCGAGAACGGTGTACGACCCGCGCCCTTGAGCTGAACATCACGACGTACGCCATCTCGATCGATCAACTCTCCAAGAAGAATCGCCCGACCGTCGCCTAGCTGTGGCACCCAGTTCCCAAACTGAAAGCCCGCATACGCCATCGCCAACGGCTCAGCACCTTCCGGCACTCGATTCCCCGATAGGACTTCGAGCCCCTCCGATGTGATCAAGCGCTCGGGGCTGAGCCCTAGCTGAGTGGCCAGGCTCTCGTTCAGCCGGATCAGGCGCGGCTCGGACACCGGGGTCGGCGGCAAGCGCGCGAAAAAACGCTCGGGGAGCCGAGCGTAGCTGTTGTCGAACGGGAACAACGAGTCGTGCGTGGTCGAATCCTGCATGGGTGGCCACGGCGACTGTAGCAGCTCCGCTACTCCGGCCTACATGACCGAGCGCTCTACGCAGGACGAGCGGGAGCTTGCTTGAGTTGCCGTATCGAACGAATCGTAAGGCCGATGGAAACCCAGATCCAAAGAGAGGCGATCATTCGGTCTACATTCGACATCAGGATGTGTGGGCTGTGGCCGAGTATGATGTTCGGCATGTAGTACGCGACCGTGCCGGCGATGTAGAGACCGTTCAGGAATGCCTCGGCGATGGGACGCGTGTTCGATTGCTTGAGGTAGAGGACGCTCACGAGCAATGCGAGAGGAGCCTCGACGAGGAGCTCGAACCAGTAGATCGTGTCGAGGACTATGCGGTCGGGGTGGTGCATCGGCAGGTCGTGCACGTCGTTCAGCGACGAGTACGCCTCGCTGAGGTTCGGCATCACCTGAAAGAGCCCCGACATCACGTCACACCCAGTGTGAAACCAAGTCGCGTTGAGCAGGAACCAGAGCGTCGCCATCTTGTCGGTCGCGGTGAACCCGGACTTCGTCCTCCACGTGCGGCGCGCGATCACGATTCCCGCAATGCTGAGGACGAAGAACGTCAGGAACACCGGCGACCTCAGGCTCGCGAGAACGCGAGAGAAGTCCCACGAAAACGGAAGCACCGAGGCGATTTTGGCGGGGTCGTAGAACCAGCCAGCAACGGCTGTGCCGGCGAACAAGAGAACGGGCCAATACACGTGTAGAAAGCGGAACGGCTTCATCGTTGATGCTCCGAAAGAAGGGGGTCGGGGGCGCTAGGGATCGAAATGAAGAGCAAGCCAAGTAGCATCCTTGGAAGTTGATTCGACGCGGTGCCGACGGGCTGCAGGAATCAAGACGTAGTCACCCGCCTCGAGGTCGATCGAACCGGAATCCTCGAAAACGAGGGTCGCCCTCCCCGACGCCAGCAACACCCACTCGGACCTGTCTTGCTCGTACCAAAACCCCGGGGGCGAAGCTGCCCCGAGCGACACGATCCGCTCGAGCCGCAAAGAGGTCGATTCGAGGAGAACTTCAGTCTGCTCCGCGCTGGAATCGCTGGGGACGAGTCGGAAGAGATTACCCGTTTCCAACGGAGCAGCAGGCATGCTGGAGTTCTATACGCAGATCATCGATGCGGCTACCTTCATGAGCCTGCCTCGATTCGAAGGTGGGAAGGTTGGTTTCTCTACTGCACTGCGGAGTCGAGGGCCGGCCCGGTAGCCCCTCGGCTGTCCGCCGCCGCCCTCTCTACCTCAGCCTTGAACCAGGCAAGAGCTCGGTCGAGCCCGCCGCTTAGACGATGACCCACGAGCTCGCATACGAAAGGCCAGCGGCTGGTCATGCGCACCTCCCAGGACAGCTCGACGCCGCCCTCGGTCGGTGAAAGCCGGACACTGCCGAGATGATCCACGGGAAGACCTTTCGTGATGCGGTAGTCGTAGCGGAACGGTGGTTCGTAGTGGACGACCTCTTCGAGTAAGGTGAGCCCGTTGGTCTTCACCTGACGGACAGCCCCCAGGCCGTTGCGCGGCGTGCCTTCCTGGACGAGCCGGCACGATGTGACGCCGGGCCAGTCGCCCATGGCGTCATGGTCCACGAGGCGCTCAAAGATCAGTTCGATCGGCGCCTGGAGACGGATTTTCTTCGATACGTGAGCCTGACCCATGGTGTCCTCCTAGAACGAATCGCAAGGCTAGCATAACCCCTTTTTCTCGCGGCGCTCAGGGGCGAAGGCGTTTGGCGATGGCGTCGACGACCTCGAGGATTCGGTGCGTGCCGTCGGCTTCGCCTTTTTCGAAGTCATCCCCCGCGGTTGCCATCGAGTTCGTGACGTGGGCAACGCACACCACATCGCGCTTGCGGGCCGTGGCGTAGGCGTAAAGAGCCGCAGCTTCCATCTCGACCGCGTGCGCACCGACGCTTCGTGCCGCCGCGATGGCGGTTTGCGTTTCGCGAAAGGGCGCATCGGTGGTCCATGACACGCCGAGGTGCACTGGCTCATCGAGTTCCTCGAAGGCGCCATCGAGAGCAGCCTCGAGCGATGCGGCAAGGTGGCTCCACTTCGTGGGTGGCAGGTAGTGAAGGCTGGTGCCTTCGTCACGAAGCGCTCGTTCGATGAGAATGAAGTAAGGGGTGTCACCTAGTGCTGCGATGACGCCGGCGGAGGTGACCGAGATGACCAGGGAGCAGCCGGACGTGGCGAGCTCTTCGGCGACTAGCACCGCGAAAGGCGCGCCGACCGCACAGGCCACGATGCCGATCTGGCGCCCATCAACATCGGTGAGCCAGAGGTCTGTGTGGTAGCAGGCCCAGTCGTCGTGTCGGGTCGCCTGGCCCGTCGCCCGCAGATGGCGGACGACGTCGCCGTCGGGGTCGAGCACGCAAACGTCCGGAACGGGGTGATCGCCCAAGCCGCGCTGACGGCGGGCTTCGCGCAACAGGTTTTCGGGAATGAACACCGACGTCTCGTGGTAGGCCTTCCCGGCAATGAGTTCCGACTCCGGGTTCGTGCTCATCGACCGTCGCATTCGTTCATTTGACCTCAATTCAACGTGAGAAGGTTGGTTCGAGTTTCGTGTTTATGGAACGGGCGCAAAGCGTGCAACCGCGAATGTCGCGGAATCCGACGGCTCCAGCAGCACGACATCCTTCCAGGCAGGCGTCACAAACCCCAGCGTGCTGGTGACGGTGCCCGGTGGTGTGTTCAGGGCTGTACCTATCGCGAACCACAGCGCGTCGCCCGCGTCGTAAGCGATCGAATGAATGTTCTGGTACGCCAGGTCCA
>CBDURI010000179.1:0-5909 GCA_965369435.1 uncultured bacterium | reverse complement strand
ACCCATTGGCTTGCAGGTTGTAGAGGCAGGTGCTCGACCCGGCCAGACAACTGCCACCCCGGTCCGGGGTTTGTACGCTGTTGCCGCGAAAGAACGTGATCGGTAGTTGAATGCCGATCACCAATCGGTCGATGAGACCGTAGTTGAACATGAAGGTCCCGGTAAATGCCTGGTTGGCGATTCGCGTCTCGCGCCCCGCATCGGCCGCTGCTGCGTTAGGATTGTTGTCGAAGCCGTTGTAGCGAAGGATGCCAAAGCCGGCATCGAGGACGAGGCCGAAACTGAACTCCTTGTGGGGCATGACCTCGCTGCCATTGACGGTGAAATACCCCCGCGTGTCTACCGCAGGCCGGAAGAGGTGTAGGTCCATTCCGCCGTCGGTGAGCGTCGCCTCCTGGGCAACCGAGACGGCTGGCGCCGTCGACGCCACGAGGACGAGCGCGACCAGCCATGCGCACCGCACGGACCAACCCCACCAAGACTGTGTTCCCCCAAACACCCACTCTCAGTCTGTCATGGGCCAAGCCCATTAATCAACGATTCTGCGGCCCTGCACCATTCAACGCTCGATATTCGACTGGACCTCGGGCCTCTGCGGGGCATCGCGGGCGCCTCTCGTCAATCGCCTCGCGTCGCGGCGTTGTTTCGAGGTGATGCCTGGGAGCTCCAATACGAGCATCGCCTCCCTTCGCGCGAGCTCCCGATCGCCTTCTTCGAGCGCGCGCTCTGCCTCGTTGATGTGGGCTTGCGCATAGCGGTATCGAATCTCCCCAAACTCCGGGGTCTTGCGCAGAACGCTGTCCGCCGGGAGCTCGTTCGCGATCGAGTACGCACGGTCGAGGCGCCCTTTTTTGAGCGCCTCGCCAGCACGCACGAGTAGCCCCTCCCATTCTCGGGGTTCTTCGATCGGTCGGCGGTCGGAGTCTGCAGCATCGCTGGTTTCTTGTTCAGTGAGGCTTTCGTCGAGTCCTCGAGGGTCGCCGGGTGCGGCGCTCTCGTCCATGGAGAGAGCTCCCGGTGCACCGCGCATGGTCGCGAGCACCGCCCCCGCCGCAGCGACGACGAGCAGCGCAATCACCGAAATCGCAAACAGCGGCTTTCGCGAGGAGCTCGATGAACGTGTCTCTGGCTCCTCATGAGGTAGCGGTTCCAAGCTGTGCGCGCCCTGCGACGGCACGAATCGAAACCGAACTTCACCCAGCTCGAGAACGTCCCCCGATTCGAGGATTGCGCGCGACGCGCTGACCCCGTTCACCCGCATCCCATTGGCACTTTCGAGATCGAAAACCGTCACTTTACCGTCGGTGATCTGAACTTCAGCGTGCTCGTGTGAAATCGATTTGTGGTTGATCCAAATGTCGAGGCGCTCGTCGCGACCGATGCGCAGAGCGGGTTTGTTCAGCGTGAACTCCGCCCCCGCCGCGGGCTCGCCGAGAACCACCAGTCTGGGCGGCGGGAGACTCTTCGGCTTCGGCGAGGGAAGCGTATTGGCAGTCGCCATGACCCCAGACTCAAAGGCCAAGTCGTAGTCCCCGATGCCAAGCTGATCGCCGGCGGCAAGCTCCGCATTGACATCGATTCGCTCTCCGTTGACGGTGACGCCATTGTAGGAGCCGAGATCCTCGACGACGTAAGAGCCGTTACGTCTCAAGAGCCGCGCGTGATTGCGCGACACGTTTCGCTCGGTGAGCCGGATGGTGTTGCCCTCCTGGCGGCCGATCGTGATCTCGTCGCGCAGCAGCGGCACGACGGTCGCGTGACCTTCATCGTCCGAGATGACGAGCTTATACATCGTATCGGCCCAAGAGCAGTTTCACTTACAGTTTCGCGGGGTTGAGGGAATGTTACTCCCGCATGCGAGGGTGTCAATCTCGCCTCGCCGAAGGTTTGCACTCCCCGGGAACCCGGCTATGCCGGTCCGACACGATGGCCCCACATTGTCGAACGGTTGCCGCGCTCGTATTGGGCTGCGCCTTGCTTGCCGGCTGCGGCGGGGGAGGTCGCGGACAGCCCACGGGGGGAATTCACGCAAAGCTCGGGTACTCGGAAGGCGGCGGCCTTCGCGTGCTCGAGGTCCCGGCGGGCGGCGGCGCTGACCTCGCGGGCATCCGGCCCAACGACGTCATCATCGGGATCAACGGCACGTCACTTCGGGAGCTCGACTATCAGACGATCGTAGAAAAGCTCCGTGGCCCCGTCGGTTCGACCGTCCAACTCGACGTGTTCCGGGACGGCGAGGTCAAAACCGTCGTTGTCATGCGCCAAGCGTATACGAAATGAGCGAAATCCAACGCACACTCGGGATCATCGGAGGAAGCGGGCTCGACGAGCTCGAGGGTCTGGCCGACGTCGAGCAGCTGGAGACGACCACCGCGTTTGGGGCGCCGTCTGATGCGATCATCGCGGGGACGATCGGGCGCACCCGGTTTCTGTTCTTGCCCCGCCACGGTCGCGGCCACCGCATCGCGCCGCACCGGATCAACTATCGAGCAAACATCCTCGCGCTGAAGATGGCAGGCGCGGAACAAATTCTCAGCGTGTCCGCCGTGGGGTCGATGAAGGAAGACATTCACCCAGGAGACATGATCATCGTCGACCAGTTCATCGACCGCACCAGGCATCGCATCGACACCTTCTTCGATGACGACGGCGTGGTGGCGCATGTGGAGTTCGCGGAACCAATCGATGCACAACTAGCGAGCTCCTTGGCCAGCGCAGCGAAACGCGCGGGCGCGACGGCGCACGAGGGCGGTGTCTACCTTTGTATGGAAGGCCCGCAGTTTTCGACACGCGCAGAGTCAGAGCTCTACCGATCGTGGAACGTCTCGGTCATCGGCATGACGAACTTACCCGAGGCGCGGCTGGCCCGAGAGGCGGAGCTGCCGTACGCGACGCTCGCAATGGCCACCGACTACGACTGCTGGCGTGAAGGCCACGCTGCGGTCACGGTCGAGGCGGTCATCGCTGTCATGCAAAGAAACGTCGCCAAAGCAAAGGAAATCATCGTCGAGCTCGCGGACACGGTGCCCGACCCCACCGGTCGCCCTGCCACCTCTGCCCTTGCTAGCGCGATCATCACCAACCCCGGTTCGATCTCTGCGGCCGCGCGCGACAAGCTACGGCCACTCATCGGCAAGTACGTACCCTGAAAGGCATCATGTCCTCGCTTCTCGTCGTCGGTTCCGTCGCGTTCGACACCATTCACAATCACCTCGGCTCGCACGCGCGAATCCTCGGCGGCTCGGCGACGTACGCCTCGCTTGCGGCCTGCCAGCTCGCTCCAGTGCGACTGGTCGGCGTGGTCGGCAAGGACTTCCCCCGCGAAGCCGTGGACATGCTCCGCGGCCGCGGGATCGACACGACTGGCCTCGAAGTAGCCGACGGTGAAACGTTCCATTGGGAGGGCCGGTATTCCGACGACCTCACGTCGCGCGAAACCATTCAAACCGACCTCAACGTCTTCGCGGACTTCAACCCGAAGATCCCGGCTTCGTTTCGCGATTCCGAGTTCGTGATGTTGGGCAACATCGCGCCCCAATTGCAATTGCACGTGCTCGACCAAATCGAGAATCCCACGCTCGTCATCGCCGACACGATGAACCTGTGGATCGACACCGCGCTCGACCCGCTCAAAGAGCTGCTCAAGCGCGTGGACATCCTCGTCATCAACGAAGAAGAGGGCCGGCAGCTGACAGGCTTCCACCATCCCCTGGCGGTGGCCGAAGCGTTGCGCGCGCTCGGCCCTGAAACCGTGATCGTGAAGCGGGGCGAATACGGCGCGCTCTTGTTCCTCGACGAAGATATCTTCTGCGCCCCGGCCTACCCCCTCAAGTCGGTTTCTGATCCGACGGGCGCAGGCGATGCGTTTGCCGGCGGCTTCCTCGGCTACCTCGCGGAGCAGGGACACACCGACCTGCGCCAAGCCGTGATTTGCGGCTCCGCCGCGGCGTCTTTTTGCGTACAAGACGTCGGCATTGGCGCGCTCAAGGAGCTCAGTCGCGAACACCTCGATAAGCGCATCCGCGACTTCCGAGAGCTGACCTGTTTCTAGTCCCGTTTCGAGTCCCGCTTGGCCCGCCGTTTTCTTGACCCTAGCGGCCCGAAACCGACACTGCGGTCTTAGGAAGGAACGGCCATGAACCTAGACGAACTCAAGGGAACCCTGCGCGGCCTCGTGCGGAAAACCATCGAAACCCGCTTCAGCGGAGCCAACTATGCCACGCTAGCCCAGGCCCGCGGCTACGCCGACGGCTACATGCGCGCCCTCCTCGACGCCGGCCTCATCGACCAGAAGCAGCTCCTCGAGCTAGTCAACGCCGAACGCCGCCTCTTCGTCGACGAAGCCACCAAAGTCGGCGGAGCGACCCGCGCGGCCTAGCACCTCGTCACCGTATTCCGGAGCCGTCCGCGCCGAAGACGAGCTCGAATGCGCCCGAGCCCTAGTCGGATCTCGTCATTCCTGGACGATCACCACCTTGAAGTCATCGATTCCATGCTCGCTCATCAAGGCGCTGGTTTCGGACATGTTGGTGTTGCTACGTACGTACGCGAACGTTAGCTCGGCACCCGCGGCGCTGAAGTCCGGATGATTGCCCGGGGAACCGAAGTCCTCCGACCGGAGCCGGCAGAGGCCTTCGGTCGCCCAGTTGAGGTTGGTGAACGATGGGGTCTCCGTGAAGACGTTGTAGCGTCGTCCGTTTTGAAGGACCGCGAAGGTCCAACTTACGCCGCCACCCTCGGGAGCAGGCGCAATGACGCGCTGCGCCTCCGTGTAGTCGATGTATCTGATCGCACCCTGCTCGCTCGGGTCGTAGGTCGCGGCCAGTCTCCTGTGAACGACAAAAAGGGTGCAGCTCACGGCGCAGTCCGTGGCAGGTCCGATCGAGTGAGTCATGTTGCTATACGGGGTGTTGCCAATACCCCCCGAGGTCTCGCGAACGACAGGCCATTCAACGACAGCATCCGGGGTCACAACGGCGTTCGCTTCCCAGTTGGAATCCAGGAACTCGGAGTCCATGATCACGAGCGCTCCGTCCGGAACCTCGCCACACGGCATACCACCGCCGCAGAAGCCATCGGGATTTTCGGTGAAGTCGCCGGCTAGAAGCTTGTCCCGCGTGGTCGAGCTTTCGAACGGCTGGCCTTCTGCATCGACACCCACAAGCTCGATGCACCCACCGTCGAAGAATGTCGCAACCACACTCGAACTGTCGCCGTCAGTGGCGTCGAAGCACGGCTCGCTCCGCCCCTCGCCGGCGTCGCTCCTATCCCCGCTAAAGAGAGTCAGCTCCCCGTTCGACGGTACCCCATCACTGTCGAAGACGATCAAAGGGGGCATCTGGGTGTAGTCGTTCATCGTATACACCTGGCCGGCAAGATCGAGGGCGCCGAGCGGCGCAGCTCGATCCGTCTCCAAACTCGACAAAGACAGATCGATGTCGAAGCATCCGAGGCGCAGGGCCTGTGTGGCGTCCTCGCCTGCCTCGGAGACCGTGATGAGGTCGTCGTCGAGCTGCGCCCCGAGCCGCACGGCGATCCCCCCATCACCTTCGGTCCCGCCTGGGCCCACGAAATCAGCAGACACTTGCGCGAGCACCTTGAATGCTCCCACAACCTCAACCCGAGTGTCGGCGCTGCTGGAGATCGACAACACGACGTCGGCGGCGCCCTCGATGGAGGGGCCATCCGGTGGGTCGACGGTCACACCCTCGATCGTCCACGTGATGCGTCCGGAAACCGGCCCATCCGCGAGGACCGAACCCTGACATTCCGCGAGACTTAGAACGATCTCCGTCGGTGGCACCCAAGTCTCGGGCGGCCAGCTTGGCGCGTCGAGCATGGCCGTTCCGCTCGCACAGAAGTCGGCGAAGCCGAAGGTCGCCTTCGGGACGAGACCGGCCGCGGGCGCC
>CBDURI010000178.1:0-5964 GCA_965369435.1 uncultured bacterium | reverse complement strand
GCATCGCATCCCAGTGGGCCAGCTCGATGTAATCGTCTCGACCAGTCGCCTCGTGCTCGAACGCGCGAATGAAGTCGGCTCGCGCATTCCACCACGCCTTGCGCTCGTCATAGTCGCCATAGCCCTGAGCGTCAGGACTCCAGATGCCGCGCTTTGCTTTGCGCGCTTCCGCTTCGGCGTGTGCAAGCTCGTTGTGGAAGCGCCGGGAGTATCCATACTTCGTGAAGTACGGGCTCATGCCCGCGCGAATGGCCTCCGCGTTGTAGTTCTTCCATCGTCCGTTCTTCCTCACCAAGACATAGGCGAGCAGGCGTCCGTAGTACCCGCGGATCTTCTTCGGGTCGTCGCGTTCTAGGCGCACGACCTCTGCGCCCTCGAGAAACGCCTTGGCGAATTCGGTGGCGCGGTCGCCCATCGGGGTTCCCGGCTTGGTTGGCCGGTCCCTACCGCCGCGCTTGTCTTTCAGGTATTTCTCGAAGTCCTTGGCGGCGGCTGCACGGTTGGCCTTGCCGCGCAGCTTTTCTTCGGTGTCGATCGACAGCAACCGAAGGGACCCTTCGATGCCATCGACTCGAATCGTGTCGCCATCGATCACGGGGTGATCAGGGAGCCGGTACTCTCCGATGAGGAGCCCTTCTTGCTCGCTCTGTCGTGGTGGTAGTGCTCTCGCCGCCTCGCGCTCGGCGTCCCCGGTGTGCGCTTCGGGCGCATCGACTTGCTGGGCCGGCGCCTCGGCTCCCACGCCTCGGTCGCAACCCGCAATCGACACCAGGATGATGGCCCCCGCCACCCAGATGCTTCCCCATGTTGGCATCACCGATAGGTTATTCAATTTGACCGCCGCCGGCTACCGCTTACGACATTCATCATGACGAGTCAGGATACCCGCCGCATCCATGCGTACGCCGCCCACGAGGCCCGCGCATCACTCGCTCCATTCGACTACGAAGCGGCCGCGCTCGGTCCCAACGACGTCGAGATCGAGATCACGCACTGCGGGGTCTGTCACAGCGATCTGCATCTGATCGACAACGACTGGCAGACGAGTCAGTTCCCGCTCATTCCGGGCCATGAGATCATCGGGACGGTTGCGCACAAAGGGGCGCTAGTCAGTCACGTGGAAATCGGTGCCCGTGTCGGCGTGGGCTGGCAATGCGGGAGCTGTCTGCAATGCGAGTGGTGCGTGCGCGGCGACGAGAATTTGTGCGCCGACATGGTTGAGACTTGCGTGGCGCGTCCCGGAGGCTTCGCCGAGAGCATTCGCATCGACGGCCGCTTCGCGTTTGCGATTCCCGAGGCTCTTGGCTCGGAGGTCGCAGCGCCACTGCTATGTGGCGGCATCACCGTCTACTCGCCGCTTCGGCAGCACGCCCGGCCTCAGAGTCGCGTGGGTGTCATCGGTATTGGCGGGCTTGGGCACCTGGCGATTCGTTTCGCGCATGCGCTTGGATGCGAAGTGACCGCGTTCTCCTCCACCGCCGCCAAAGAGGAAGAAGCTCGGGCGCACGGCGCGCATCATTTCGTCTCCAGCACCGATGATCGCGCCCTCAAAGCGCAGCGCGAGTCGTTGGACCTGATCATCTCGACCGTGAACGTGCCGCTCGACTGGAAGCGCTACGTGAACGCCCTTCGCCCGGACGGCGTCTTGTCGTTCGTAGGAGCCCTCGCCGAGCCTCTGACCATACCGACTGGCATCCTGTTGGCCCGACGCCGTTCGGTGTCCGGAAGCCCTATCGGCGGTCGGGTCGCGATGCGCGAAATGCTGGACTTCGCAGCTCGACACGGCGTCGGTGCCCAAGTGGAGACGCTCCCCATGCACGAGGTCAACACCGCACTCGAGCGCTTACGCCGCAATGACGTTCGATACCGGTTCGTGCTCGAGCGAGACTGAGGGCGCTACTCGTCTTCGCTCGCATCGACGCCCGCGAGCCGTCGAGCGAGCCCCTTCTTGAAGTCGAGGTTCATTTGGCGGCCGATCTGAACGCGTTGCGCCTGCGGTGACCCTGCGCCGTGCAGGGACTCGGTCAGGTAGCCAACCGCGTTGCGTCCCAGGGTCATGTTCTCGATCAATCGCAGGATACGAATGCGTGATTCAGTCGGGACGTCGGCCCGCCCTCTCAGGTATTTGTCGAGGAGAGCACCGAGCTCCGGGTGCGTGAGCTCTTTCTCCGAGGGCGCTGTGCTCACGAGGCCGCCGGCGAGGTCTTGTGCGATGCGCCCCATTTCGAACGGCATCTTCGTGACGTGGTGTTTGCACACGTTGGCCAGCATGTCGTCGTTCAAGTAGACGCCTGACCTCGTAGCCCGCGCCTGATGGGAAGAAGCGATGCCAGCCGCGTACATCGTCTCGTTGAGATGCGTCATCTGCACGAGCTTGTCCTTGATGTGCGAGGCTTTTTCGACGCCGTTGTCCTCGGCCGCCTGCGCCGCCGCGCCGATCAGCACGTCGCCCACGCCCGTCTTACAGACGTAGCTCCGCCGGTGATAACAGGTGAACCGCTCGACGAGCATCGAAGCGAACTCGTGCTCACCATCCATGAAGACGTGGCTCCACGGCACGAACACGTCGTCGAGCACAACCATCGCTTCCTGGCCAGAAAACTTCGCGTTGCCGACGTCGATCGAGCCGCCTTCCATGCTGCGGGTGTCGCACGATTGGCGTCCGTAGATGTACGTGATGCCGGGCGCGTCGACCGGGAACGCGGCAACGATCGCGTAATCTTTGTCGGCTGTTCCGAGCCGCATCGTCGGCATCGCGATGATCCAATGCGAGTTGATGCAACCCGTTTGGTGGGCCTTGGCGCCCTTGAGCCAAACCCCGTCTTCGTTTCTCTTCGTGATGTGCACGTAGAGATCGGGGTCGTCCTGCTCGTGCGGGGCCTTGCTTCGATCGCCTTTGACATCGGTCATTGCGCCGCCGACGACGTAGTTGCGCTCTTGCATCGTCGTGAGGAACGCCTTGAGCCGGTCGTGATAGGCCGTCCCATGCTTCTCGTCGATCTCGTAGGTGACTGAGTAGAGGGAGTTGAAGGCGTCCATGCCGACGCAGCGCTGAAAGCAGGTGCCGGTGTTCTGGCCGAGCTTTCGTTGCATCATGTTCTGCGCAACCAGGTCTTCAGCGCTTTGCACCACGTGCAGGAAACGGTTGACGCGTTTCCCGGTCAGCGAGGACTCGACCGTCGCGATCTCGGGATCACGAATAGCGAGGTCGTACGTTTCGGCGACCGCGTTGATCGACGGCCGGATCATCGGATGATCTACCGGCTCGTCGACCAGCTCACCAAACAAAAACACCCTCAGGTTTCGGTTGCGTAGGCTCTCGATGTAGTCGTCGCCGGATTCGATTCGTACGGGCGTGTCGCCGTTGCCAAGAGGCATCGTCCCTCCAAAGAGGGCTACTCTACCACGCTGCTCAAAGGGGCGCGCCCGTCAGCTCGGCGCGCGTTTCCTCCACGAAAAAGCGGCCTTTGTCGTCGCGCGCGAGGCGTCCAAGCGCCACTTCGTGGTCGTGCGTGAAATAGAGCCGGCCTCCTTGTTCGAGCAAGCGCGTGAGTAAATCTGTTTTCTCGTCGATGAGCTGTTCGGGGTATCGGTCGTACCCCATCGTGATGGGAAGGTGGACCCAAGCGCGGCCCGGAATGAGATCGGCCGCGAATACGACCGGGCCGTCCTTTGCGGGGATCTCGGTCAACATCAGCCCGGGTGTGTGCCCTTCCGAAAGCCAGAGCTTGTAATCACGGCCGAGTGTCTCGGAGCGGTGCCCTTTGACGACCTCGAGCCGTCCGGTTTCTTCGAGCAGCGATGGGAGCTCGGGGACGAACGACTTGCGGTCTCGCGCGTGTGGATGCTTGGCGCGCTGCCATGCGTCCCAGCTCACTACGAACGTCGCCTTCGGGAACAGGAGCTGCATCGGCTCCTCGGCGTCGTAGGCCTTGAGCAGTCCCCCCGCGTGATCGAAGTGGAGGTGAGACAGGACGACGCAGTCGATGTCTCCGTCGTTGAAGCCGACTTTCTGTAGATTGTCGAGCAACACGTGCCGCTCCTCTTGAACCCCGAATCGGTCGCGTAGCTGCGGCGGAAAAAAGGCGCCGATGCCCGTTTCGAACAAGATGCGCCGGTTGCCATCTTCGATCAGCAGCGCTCTGCATGCGAGGGGAATACGATTGAGCTCGTCGGGTTCGACCCATTGACGCCAAAGTGCGCGCGGCGCGTTGCCGAACATGGCGCCGCCGTCGAGGCGCTGCGAATTACCCAGGATTGACCATGCGCGGCGTTTCCCCACGAGCGCAGCCTATCAGGGTAGGGAAGCCGTTTGAAGTCGCTGCCGAACGACGTACACGTTGGAGCTCGCGTGTCGCACGACCCGCTCGGCCACGCTGCCGATCAGCCAACGCTCCACGCCGCCGCGTCCGTGCGAGCCGACGACGATCAGATCAACGCCGTGCTCCTCCGCGTAGTCGCAAATCGCCTTCGCAGGGGCGTGGTCCACGAGCACCGCGATGTCGACCTCGATGTCGCCAAGGTTTTGGTCGCGTAGCGTCGCGAGTGCGGCCCGGTGTGTGGCCTCATCGCTGGCGGACGCTGGCTGGAGAACGGCTTGGGGTGGAATGAACGCCTGGGGGTCCGAGACGTGGATCAGCGTCACCTTGCTCCCGTTGGCCCTCGCGTACTCCCCGACTTCGGCCAGCGAACGCGTAGAATGAGCGGAGAAGTCGACGCATGCGAGGATGTGCTTTGCGGACATGGCCGAAAGCTATCATCTTTCCGAAATGGGCGGCATGCGGAGACTCGGGTTGGTTCTAGGCGCCGTTGGGTGTTGTCTGGCGTGCGGCGCCTTCGGCTGCAGTAAGTCGGCCAATACGGAGGGCACCACCATCACCAGCGCAACCAGCGAGGAGACTGAGCCGAAGTCTTCCCGCCCATCTCGCTCCGAGGTGGCTTGTCGGCTGCACTCCTGCGCACCTCCGTACTTCTGCAACCAGGACAAGGGCGTCTGCGAGCGCTTGCCCTGCATCGAAAGCCGCGACTGCCCGTACGGCTACAAGTGCGACTTCTCGCTGAACGTCTGCCAGTAACCGCATCCACAGAAGTAAGCATCGCTAACATCGGGGGTCTACCATAAGTAAGCACCGCTAACTTCCACATTTCTCCTCCACTTATCCGCGAAGCCATTGAAGTTAGCAATGCTTACATTGACAACTCCATAGAAGTAAGCGCTGATAACATACCTCTGGTATGCTGTCCGCATGAGCGAGCCGGCCAGGTCATATCACCACGGACATCTTCGCGAGGCCCTCCTAGAGACGGCGTTTGGGCTGGTCGATACACAGGGCGTCGAGGCGATCAGCATGCGTGCGCTGGCCCGAGAGGCCGGCGTTTCGTCCGCCGCACCGTTTCGCCACTTCGCCGACAAACAGCGATTACTCGACGCGGTCGCTCAAAAAGCCGCCGCCGAGCTCGAACGAAAGCTCGATGAAGCCAGTGCGGAATGCAGCGACGCCCTCACGCAGTTCCGCGCCATGAGCGTCGCCTACGTCCGGTTCGCTGCCGAGCACCCCGCGCTCTTCGACCTCATGCACAGCACCGATTCGGTTGCGGCTCCCTTTCTGGGTGCGGTCAAAGATGAGCGAAGGTTAAAGTTGATCGCGCTCATCATTGAGGGCCAGAACGCCGGCCTCATCCCTGAAGCCGACCCCGAGCTCATCGCCCTCACCAGCGAAGCCCTCACCCACGGCCTCGCCCGAATGATCGTCGACCGCCACCCCCGCCTCCGAACCCTCTCCTCCCAAGAAGCCCGGCAACTGGCCCTAACCGCCACCCACCTCCTCCAATCCGGCATAGGCCTCTCCTAGGGGACACGCTCCCCCCTTAAAACACGTGTAACTCCGGATAGTTACGCAGCACACCGCGACACTCCCGGCAGTGTCAGTGCCGGTGTTAGTGCCGGTGTTAGTGCCGGTGTCC
>CBDURI010000177.1:0-5973 GCA_965369435.1 uncultured bacterium | reverse complement strand
GGAGGCGAGGACATCCTCGTGCTGAGCGTTCCGCTGCCACACTTGCGTTATCCCGAATCGACCACGACCGCCGAGCAGGAGATCATCGATGCGGTGTCGCGGGGTCTCACCGTCAAGGAAATCGCAGAGCAACGCGGGGCTTCCTTGCGAACCGTGACGACGCAGCTCGGCACGATTTTCCGCAAAGCCGGGGTCAACTCGCAGGCCGAGTTGATCTCCATGATGACCGACGCCGCCGACGAGTGAACCCCCGTGGCGCCCGGTGCGCCGTGTCGTGGTTGAACTCGAACGACCAATAAAAAAGCGACGCGGTCGGCCAGCCCGTTTCCGACCGACCGCGTCGATGCTCACCCCAAAAGGTCGAGCTAGTGGCTTAGCGCACGATTTGGATCTCTGTCTGCTGAGCCCCTGTGATTATTTAATACGTCGTCTGCGCGCGATGATCTATACGTAATTGTTCTTGTTCCATACGTAATTGTTCACCGATCTCAACTTAAAGCAGCCACTACGGTTCGTCTGATCAGGGGGCGCGTTACGCGCGGGCGAGTGCTGTAATGAAAGCTGCGATCCCGGGCCAGGGCATCCCGGGCGGCAGGTTGATGATCGGTTGCTCCATGCCGAGCTCGCGCCGTCGTGCGATCTCGCGTCGGCAGTAGAGTGGATCGCCGGAGATGGTGAGCACTTCGATCATGTCGTCGGTCACTGCATCGGGCGCCATCTTGCGCGTTGCCTTGTTGCTGTAGAGGCGTTCGATTTCGTTGCACTCGTCTTCGTAGCCAAACCCACTGAGGAGCTGTTTGTAGTATTCGCCCATGCCGCCGATGTAGAACGAGATGATCTCACGCGCTTTGGACGAAGCGCCCTTGCCTGGGATTGGAATGACCGTCGTGAATGGTGAGGTTGCGATTTCGTTCGGATCGCGACCGGCTTTGGCGGCGCCTTCAGCGATCCAGTCGCGACCATCCGCGAGACGGTTGTAGGGCCAGAAGACCGGCATCCAGCCATCCGCCATTTCGCCGATGCTGGTGATCGATTTTTGTTTCAAGGCAGCGACGTAGATCGGGATGCGCGAACGCGTCGGCTCGAAGTCCAGCTTGAAAGGCCGATAGCGGCGAAGCTTGGTGTCTGCTTCGCTGAGCGGGCGCCTATCGAGCATCGTGCGTACGACACGGATCACGTCTCGGGTTTGGGTGAGTGGCTTCTCGAAGTCCCGACCATGCAGCCCCTCGATGACGTTCTTGCCGCTCGTGCCTATTCCGAGGATGAAGCGCCCACCGCTGATCTCATCGAGCGTCGCCGCTTGCATCGCGATCAGTGCTGGCGAACGGCTAAACACATTGATGATGCCGGTCCCGATCTTGATGCGCTTGGTCTTGAGAGCGATTTCGGTCAGCAGCGAGAACACCTCGTATCCCCAGACCTCGGGCAGCCAAAACGAGTCGTATCCTAGGCGATCGGCGAGGACGGCGGCTTTGACATAGGTCTTGCGGTCGTAGTCGCGCCAAAAAGCCAGCAGGCCGGTTGATTGCTTGTTGAGCATGGGTTTGATCCTTGTACTACTCCCCCTTGAACCGGGGCTTTCTCTTTTCCATGAAGGCTCGCACGCCTTCCTCGAAGTCCTTGCTCTGATAGCAGCGCTCGATCGATTCGTTGACGCGCCCCATGTCCCGCTCGGCCTCGAGTTTCGCTAGCTCTTGCAGGCTGATCTTGGTGCTTCGGATCGTGAGGGGGGCGTTGTCGGCGATGCTGTGGGCGATCCGATCGACGTTTTCGTCCAGGGCATCCTTGGCGAACACTTCATTCACCAGACCGATGTGGCGGGCTTCGTCTGCTGTCACGCGACGGGCGGTAAACAGTAGGTTGGCTGTTTCGGAGAAGCCGACCGTGCGGATGAGCGTTCGGATGCCCGCAGTGTGATAGCCGAGGCCGAGACGGGCAGGGGGGACGGCGAAGCGGGCGTCGTCTGCGGCGTAGCGAAGATCTGCGGTCAGCGCGATAGCGGCCCCACCACCGATGCAGAATCCGTGAATCGACGCGATGAGGGGTTTCTCGAGGCCGTGCAAGGCCGCGAACGCCCGTGCCGTCATCGCGTCGTACTCTCGTCCGGCGTTTCCGGTGCGCGTCTGCTCGAACTCCGAGATGTCTGCGCCCGAAACGAACGCCTCGGAACCCGCGCCGCGCATGATGACGACTCGGACGCTGTCGTCGTCCTGCAGCGTTCGCATTGCTCCGGGGATCGCGTCCCACATGTCGACCGTGATGGCGTTGCGACGTTCCTCGTGGTCGAACACCAGGCTCGCGATGGGCCCGTTTCGCTCGATTCTAACTTCGCCGTCCATGGGAACGCAGCTTAGCAGCAACTAGAGCATTCGGTTGACGACAGCCTTGCGCCGCATCTCGTCTAGGAAGATCTTTTCCTGCCGGATCATCGCGGCATCTAGCATCTCTCGGTAGAGCTCTTGCTTCATCTCTTCATACGAAGGGAAGCCGGCGCCGGCTTGGCGATCTTCCAGAAAGAAGATGTGAAACCCGGAGCTGCCTCTCACCGGAGCGCTGATTTCGCCGGTACTGAGCTGCAGGAGCTCTCGCTCCAACTCTTCGGGTAGGTCGCCCTGCGAGAGCCAACCGAGGTCGCCACCGCCCAGCTGCGCCGCACGCGCATTGAAGTTCTCTGGCGTCAGCGATGCTCGGAGCGTTTTCGCCTCTTGGCGCTTGGCGGCCACTTGGATTGCCGAGGCTCCTTCCGCGACCGGAACCACGATGTGCGACACTTGAAACCGGAGCTCGCTGCCTTCCCCGCGTGCGCGTTGCTCGTAGCGCGCCCGGACCTCTTCTTCGGTGACGTTGACTCGGGATCGCACCCGCTCGTTCATCACCTTGAGACGAAGCAGCTGTCGCTTGAGGTCGCGCCGGTACTGTGCCTCGGTGAAGCCCTGTGCATCCAACGCCTGCTCGAGCTGCTCCTCGGTCATGTTGTTCTGAAGCCGGAGGTTCTCGATCGCACTATCAACGTCCGCCTCGGTGACGCGAATGCCGCTGTCGGCGGCCAGTTGGCGAAGGAGCTGCTCGTCCACCAAGACATTGAGCAGTTCCTCGTAGAGAACCTTGAGGCGGGACATGCGCTCGGTCTCTGTCGGGGCTTCCGCAACCTGCGGGAGAAACGGAACGGCGCGCTTTCGGAGGTCGCTGAGAAAGATTGCTTCGTCGTTTACCGTAGCGACCACCCGTTCCACGACGTCGGCCCTGGCGGTGTTGGCGGAGTCGGCCGTCAGCACGAGGACGAACGCGACGATGGCCAAGCGAGTCATCATCGAGCTGGCGGGAATTCCGGAACATCGACTTCGACGCTCTTCAACGCGTCGTAGTCCACCTCGATATCGATCTGCTTTCGAAGCCGCTCGGTCAGCGCCTCCATGGCGGCGTCTTTTCTTTCGCGAGTGAGCTTGTGGCGAATCGCGCGCTTGGCTTGCTCGTACGTCCGGGTCACGCCAGCGCGCTTTCCGGTTAGCATGATGATGTGATAGCCGTCGCCTTCTTCGACGAGCTCAGAGTAGACGGCACCCACCTTGTCGAGCGAGAACGCAGCCTCGCGAATCGCCGCCGGTGGCTGGCCCTTTCCGCTCGCCTCGAAGAAGTGGAGGTCGCCTCCATCGCCCTTGGTCTTCTCGTCTTCGGAACGCTCGCGGGCCAACTTGCGGAAGCCGGCGAGGTCGGTTTTCTTCGCACTTGCCAGCAGCGCCTTCGCGGCAGCGCGGTCTTTGATGAAGATGTCGCTCGCACGAACTTGAGCCGGGCGATCGAACTCGAGCGGATTCGCATCGTAGATCGCTTTGATTTCCTCGTCGGTGATCTCCAATGCCTCGAGCGGCTCGTCGACTTCCTTCTTGATGAGCTGCTGGATCATGGCGTTGCGCCCCGCTCGTATGATCTGCGGCTTGTCCGCGTAACCGCGCCGCTTCGCTTCATATACGAGCAGCTCGAAGCGAACGAGATTGTCGAGGAACTCCTTGCGTCGCTCGGGGCTTTCGAAGCGCGCTCGGAGATAGGGCGACTGGGACGCGAGACGGTCGGCGAGCTCGCCAACGGTGATCGTCCGATCTCCTACCTGCGCAAGCACTTCGTTGGCCTGCGCCTCGGTGAGCCCGTGCTGCGGCCACTCGTCTTCGACGGCCGCCGTTTCGTCGGCCTTCTTGGAACAACCCGCGGACGCGACCGCGAGCACGATGATGACGGCGCGTTTCGAGAACATCGTCAGCCGGTTAGCATATACCGTATGGGCGGCAACGAGGCCAAAGATCAGGTTGACTCTCGGTCCGCGAGGACCTCTCGAACCTTGTCGGTCAGATCGTCGAGCTCGAAGGGCTTGTCGAGGAATCCGTCGGCCCCGTACAAGGGTGACGTCATCTCGTTGAGACGCTCGCCGATCCCGGTCAACATGATGACCCCCGTGCCACCAAGCGAGTCATCCTCTCGGATCGCGCGGCATACCTCCCAGCCGCTCATGCCGGGCATCATGACGTCGAGCACGACGAGGGCGGGCTTCTCCCGCCGGGCCAGGCGAAGTGCCTCTTCGCCGTCCGAAGCTTCGACGATCTCGGCAGGGAGCGAGCTCAAGTGGCGCGCAACCAGGGCCAAGATCTCCAAGTCATCGTCCGCGACCAGGATTTTCGTTGCGGAGTCGGTCGTCATCGTTTCATTGCTCCTGGGCTCGGCAGCTCGGGTCGCATCCTCGTTCTGTTGAGTTGTGTTGTCAATGGACACGGTGGTCGAGGTCGATCAGCCCGACCCCAGCGCTCGATGTCCAGCCCTCGAGCCCATTAACCACCCGCAATTTCACGAAATCCCGATCGCGGTCGACGATTTCTCCCCTGTCGCCCCCCCGCGCTTCTCCCCGCACCTGAGCCCGGGGGTCGGGTCCTTCGCGGAGGATGACGTGATCGTCGAGTGCTACGGCGCGTGGCCCATCACGAAGCACGCCCGCCTTGGCGCCGAGTCCGAGGGCACAGAACGCAAGCACGACGGCTGACGAGACCAGCAGCGCGTAGAGCCACCCGCCCCGCCGCCGGCCGATCGACGTCCAGCCAACCGCTAGAAAAAACAGCAGGTTTGCTATCAGAAGCGCGACAGCGAGGGCCTCCTCCGATACGGCGCCATAGACGGCGTCGCTGATCGAGCGGCTCCTCTGGATCGTCGCCTCGCCCTCGTTTTCGGCCCGCTGCTCCTCTAGGGCCCTTTCGGCATCACGGAGGTTTTCGGAGGCCTTGCCGTCGCGCGGGCGCAGGGTGAGTGCTCTCTCGTAGTTGAGGATCGCGCGCGGGTAGTCGCCGGACTGTGCGAACGACGTCGCCAAGTTGAAGTAGACGTCCGGGTCGTGGACCCCCGCTTCGCTGAGCTTGCTGTAGTTGGAGATCGCAGCCGAGTAGTCGCCGCGTGAGCCGGCGATGTTCGCGGCTTCGAAGATTCCGGTCAGAGACGAAGACGAATCATGGGAAGCCTGCTCCGGCTGTTGCGCGGCAGCGCCGACGGGCGCGGCGAGGAGCACTAGGGTGACGCACCACGCGCGCATTACGTTGCCCTCGACGAGCGTTGGATCCGCTCGATGATCGTGGCAGTCCGTTGGCGACATCGCTCCATCTCGTCCTTGCTCACGCCGGACGCGGCGAAGCGCGCGAAGTCGGCGCCCTCGAGCTCGTTGATCACCCGTTGTGCCAAATCGCCGTCGAAGCCTTCGGCGATGAGTCGGCTGCGGAGCGCGGCGTGGGACAGCCCCCCGATCGGTTCTTCTAGCCGGGAGTCGAGGGCGTGTGTGATCGACGCGACGATACGGTCGTAAAACGACCTCGGGTCGTTGGCCTGCAGTGCATCATCTGCACGGCGGACCAGCTGGCGCTGCACAGCTTCGGCGGTGGCGCTGCGTTCTTCACGACGCCGTGCGGCGCCGGCTCCCAGCATGACGACGATCAACAGGACCGG
>CBDURI010000176.1:0-5976 GCA_965369435.1 uncultured bacterium | reverse complement strand
AAGCTTCCGTGGGGGCGAGACCGCGTTCAGACCTTGGCCGCATATGTCGCACTCGAGCTGATCCGGCGTGCGGCGTTGGGGCGCGACCTCAATCTCGCCGGGCGCTGATCCGCTCTCACTGCTCACATCCTGGACGACATTCTGTTAGTTTCGGACGACGGGATGCATTGGGACTATCGACGCGGAACCTACAGCGCGAGACTGATGACCGAGCTGGCCACGCAACACGGCGTGCCGCTCGGCGTGTGTCTGCTGGGAACCGGCATCGACCCCGAATCACTCGACGACCCTGGCGCCGAGATCACCGGCCGGCAGGAGCTCGATCTCGTCACCAATATCGTCAAGGCTTTGCCCGACCTGCCCGAGCTCGGTCTCGAGTCCGGTAGCCGATACCATGTGACGGCATACGGGATCTGGGGGTACGCGGTGATGAGCAGCCCGACCGTACGTGACGCGGTCGAGCTCGGTCTTCAATACCTCAATCTCACCTACGCGTTCTCGCAGTTCGAGATCGACGAAGCCGGAGGACGGTTCTTGTTGGTTTTGGACGATGAGGGAATCCCCGATCCCGCGCGGCGCGTGCTGGTCGAACGGGACCTCTCGGCGATCCATCACATGTGGGGCCAGCTTCTCGGGGAGGCTCCTCCCCTCATCGGGGTGGAGCTTTGCTTCGAAGAGCCGAGCTACGTGGCGCGTTACCAAGAGCTCCTTGGCGTGCGTCCCGTGTTCAACGCGAAGCGCACCACCATGGAATATGACGCTTCGCTTCTCGATTGGCAGATGCCGCAAGCCAATGTCCACACGGCGCAGCTCTCGGAGGCGCAGTGCGAGGAGCTTCTCGCCGCGCGTCAGGCCCGGGAAGGCACCGCCGGCCGTGTAAGGCACCTGCTGCTGAACGAGCCGGGCTGCGCACCCGACATGGAGCGCATCGCAAAGGAGCTCGCGACGACGTCCCGAAGTCTACGCCGCCGGCTCACGGAGGAAGGGACGTCCTTTCGCGTGCTCGTCGACGAGGTCCGCGAAACGTTGGCAGAGCAGTTGCTGTCGACGGCGGGACTGAGCGTCGACGCTGTCGGGGAACGTTTGGGTTTTGCCAACACGGCCGGATTCATCAGCGCGTTCAAGCGGTGGAAGGGCGTGCCTCCGGGCGCGTGGCGCTCGCGACAGCCGCACGACTGACGTCCTCGTGCGCCCCAGCGTTCAAGCGTGATTGGAACCGGTGCGTGTCCATCACGATCGCCGGGCGCGCCCGGTCGAGGCCCAGGTCGCGTAGGTTGCGGGCCATGCGGTGAGTCGATTCACCCACGCGCAGTTGGAGGCCGCGACCTCGGCGCAGGTTTACTCGCCCGCGGACGTTCACGGTGGTTCGAAGGAGCTTCCCTTGGTGGTGGGAGTAGAGCACCAAGCTCATCGGGGGCGCGGGGAGCGAGGCTCCGAGGCGGCCTGACAGAGAAAAAATGTCTCCGTGGCCATCTGGATCCATCACGGTGCTCGAGAAGCTCTTGCGGTCGAGGTGGAACGGAATCGGCGCAACGAATTTGGGGTAACCCCAGAGCTCGCGTCCACCGGCGTTCGCGAGCGGCGTCGTCACGGGCAGGTCGAGGACGTGAAAGCCCAAATACCGTTCATCGACGGAACCATACAATGCCTGGATGAGGTTTCGCGGCGCCGGTGCAGCCTCGGGCAGCACTGGGAGGGCGAGTCCGACCTCATTGTAGGAACCCACGCCGGTCTGTCGATACTCGTAGTGCGCGATCCCAACGAGCGCGCGCCCACCAAGCGTTAGCGCGGGCCGAAGACCGGTCCCGTCGAGCTTAGCCTCCACCGCGTCGCGGTTCGCTACGAAGAACGCAAGCAGTGTGCTCACATCGAAGTAGAGGATCGGTAGGTCGATTGGGCCCTGGGTCGTGGTGTGAGTGGTCTGTGGGACCTGAAAGAATGGATCTGAATGGTTGGACATTGGCATACCCTCCGCTAGTTGCGCTCGATGCGAGCAAGAAACTGCTCCTGTTGGTCCTCGATGACCGCGAGGCGGTTGATTTGATTGGTGCCTTCGAAGATCTGGGTGAGTCGCACGTCGCGGTAGATCTTTTCCACACCGGAGCCGTGCAGCGTCCCGTGGTTGCCCATCAGCTCCATCGCCGTTTCGACGACCCGCACCGCTTCGTCGGAACAGTGGAACTTGCACATCGAAGAGCGGTCCTGCCTCGCCACGTAGGCCTTGCGTGCCGCTTGCCAGAGCATGCCGCGGATGGCTGCGGTCTCGGTCATCATGTCCGCGATTTGAAGCTGGACTTCTTGGAAGTCCATGAGCGGTTTGCCCGCCAGCCGGGTGCGGCAGGCGAAATCGATCGCGGCCTCGGTCGCCCCTTGGGCCAAGCCGACGGCCATTCCCGCCACCGCATAACGCGATGCATTGAGGGTGGCCCGGTTGATTGCCCACCCCTGCCTGGGTTCTCCGATGACGTGGTCATCTGGTACGAACACATCGTGGAAAGCGAGCTCCGACGCCGTCGACGCGCGCATGCCCATCTTGAGCTCGTTGCGGACGACTTCGAAGCCGGGCATGTCGTGGGTGACCAGGAAGCAGGTCCAGGATTCGATTCCTTCATCTTCGAGGGCAGCAAACACGGTGATGCTCTTGGCGATGTCGCCCCCGCTGATGAAGATCTTGCGGCCCCGAAGCGACCAGCCTCCGTTCACCCGCTTCGCGACGGCGCCTGGGCGGCTGATGCTCGCGCCGTGCCCTTCTTCGGCGTCCGATCCGACCGAGGGCTCCGTGATCGCGTACGCGAACAGGTGCGGGTCACCGGCCATGGTCTGGCGGTAGGCCGGCAAAACGAATCGACGTATCGCGGTCAGGTCGCCGGCGAAAATGATGGGGATCACTCCCAGACCGTGCGCGCTCAGGAACAGCATTTGCCCGGCGCAGACGCGGGCGAGTTCTTCAGTTCGTAGCGCTTGGGCCCAAACCAGCGGATAGCGGTAGCTTGCTAGCGAGGCCGACCCGAAAGGACGGGGTAAGAGGTCTGTCAGCATTCCTTCGCGGCCCGCGGTCTTGAGCAAGTCTGCGAGCGAAGGGAGAACCTCGCCCGGCGCCTGATGCGGGGCCAGGTCGACGGCGGCGGAGCGATGGCGGAGCTCCCGTTCCGCGAAGCTTCGGTAGCGGCGACGTGCTCGTGCAAGCGGCCGCGGCAGAGTCGCGGTGTCTTGTTCCCAGATGGTCGCGAGCTTTGGAGTCACGAGGGGGCGAATGGCTCTCGGAAGGTCGGCAAAAAGCCCTCGCGGCGACAGTGGATGCTCGGCCGGAAGATAGCCGTCCAGATGTGGTTGTGAGCTCATCGCACACGCTCCCATTCCGCGACAAAACGTGCGAGATCTCCGGGCGTTCCGCTCATCACTCGAAGTTGTTGGCTGTCACGCAGGGCTTTTTCCATCCCCACGTCCTGCATGTACCCGCTGCCGCCGAACACCTGCAGCGCATCGGTCGCGCCCCGACATAGCAATGGGTGTGCTTCCGCCCGGATGGCAAACACGTCGCCAATGCGGCTGCCACGAAGCGGTCCGTCCGCCATGCGCTCGAGCAGTGCGTCGACCACGGCGACCGCCGAGTCGGCCGAGCCGACGAGCAACTGGACCGCTGGGTGGTGCGCGATGCTCCGGCCGCCTTGCTTGCGGACTTTCGCTTGCTCGCGAGCGAGGTCGCGCGCGTGACGTAGGCAGCCAAGACCGACGGCGACCAATGCCAGCGACTCGATGACGAGCGCCTCGGCGATGATATTCCGCGCGTCTTCCGGATCCTCCGGCCCAAGAGGCGTACCCTCATCGCTAGAAGCGAGCGCAACCGCGACCACTTCGTCGAGACCTAGGGTCGGTCCAACAGGAAGTGGGTCGAGGGCATCGATCGGTTGCCGCATCCAGTGGACGGCCTCACCGTCGAAGTACGGGGATAGCACCCCATCGAAGCCAGCAGGAGCATGGACGATTCTCCGCGCATTCTTGCCTGCGGGCATCAACCAGTCTTTCAGCATGGCGCGGTCGTCGACCGTCAGCTCGGCGCCGCTCAGGTACCGGGGCAGCGCCGCGCGCCCCAAGCTGTAGCCACCTTGCAGCGTGACAACCGTTTCCTTCTCGCCGAGCGCCTCGGGCCGGTTCAGCCGGCCCGCCAGCCAAACGGGCATCGCCCGGACGTGACAGGACCATGCCATGCCTGGGTTCACCGCTGCCAGCGTTTCGAGCGTTCGGGCCGAGAGGGTCAGACCGAGCGGGTCATCGAGGTCGGCCCAAAGGCCAGTCGGCTCATCGCCCGCTTCGGGGATGAAGCCCGCCTCGGTGGCCTCCGCGACCAGCGCCGCCATCGAGTGTCGCGGCAGCGGATGCTCTGGCCGTTCGACGCTCGACAAAACCACCCCACGCGCGAACCGTTGGACTTCGCCGAGCACGGTTTGAATGTCTTCCTTGTTGAGTAGGGTTTCCATCGGCACCTCGCTGAGTTGCCGAAAAAAGGTAGCCGCCGGGAAGCTCCCCCACTACGTGATCCCCGGCCAAAGAATTCCTGTTTCCGGACAAAGACCGAGCGCGTTTGGCGCTGATCTACTCTCGCTGCCGGGGGCTAGCCGGGGTAGGGTGCGGTCCTATGCAGGTCTGGGGGGCCGGATGGGGTGCTTTCCCGGACACGAACTTGACTACCGTAATGAACCCGACTAGACGGATGTTCAGGTACTTTCACTCAAAGGAAATCGCGCAATGGCCGACTCGAATCGCGACAAAGCTCTCAACCTAGCCCTTGGAACTATCGAGAAAGCTTACGGAAAAGGCGCGATCATGCGCATGGGGGATGCCGCCGCCGATCTCGAGATACCGGTGATCTCGAGCGGGGCCATTTCCCTCGACCTCGCCTTGGGCGTTGGGGGTTACCCGCGGGGCCGCATCGTCGAGATCTATGGCCCGGAATCGAGCGGCAAGACGACTTTGACCCTCCATGCGATCGCCGAGTGCCAGAAAAAAGGCGGCATCGCGGCTTTCATCGACGCCGAGCATGCGCTCGACCCGGGCTATGCCCGCAAACTAGGGGTGAACGTCGAAGAGCTGCTGGTTAGCCAGCCCGACCATGGTGAGCAGGCCCTCGAGATCGCCGACACCCTCATCCGTTCGGGCGCGGTCGACATCATCGTCATCGACTCGGTGGCGGCTCTGGTGCCCCGCGCGGAGCTCGAAGGCGAGATGGGTGACACCCACGTCGGTTTGCAGGCGCGCCTGATGAGCCAGGCGCTCCGAAAGCTCACCAGCACCATCCAGAAGAGCAACGCCACCCTCTTCTTCATCAACCAGATTCGCATGAAGATCGGCGTCATGTTCGGGAGCCCCGAAACCACGAGCGGTGGCAATGCGCTCAAGTTCTACGCGTCGCAGCGCCTCGATATTCGCCGTATCGGCACGATCAAGGTCGGCGATACCGCGGTCGGTAACCGCTGCCGCGTCAAGGTGGTCAAGAACAAGCTCGCCCCGCCGTTCCGTCTGTGTGAGTTCGATATCCTCTTCGGTCACGGCATTAGCCGCACCGGGGACGTGCTCGACCTCGGCGTCGAGGCAGGCATCATCAACAAGTCGGGCGCTTGGTACAGCTACGGTGACGAGCGCGTCGGCCAGGGTCGCGACAACGCGCGTACCTTCCTCGAGGAGCATCCCGACATCCTCGCCAAGGTCGAACGCCAACTGCTGCAAAAGCACGGGCTCATCAAAGAGGACACGCCGGCAGAGCCAAAGGCCGAGGCCAAAGCCCCGGCAGCCGCCCCCAGCAATGGGGCAGCCGGTAAGCGCGCCCAGCCTAACTGAACCCCTTTCCCCGGGTTCCGCGAAAAGGCTCCAAGTCGGTGGAATCACACAGCTTTGCCTGAAAGTAACCATTGACTTTCTGGTCCGGTTTTGCTATGTAGATCACGTGCAGTTAGTTAATTGCACACTTAGCGGCGAATG
>CBDURI010000175.1:0-6055 GCA_965369435.1 uncultured bacterium | reverse complement strand
CAAAGGCGCACGCCGGCCTCGTAGAAGCCTGACCGCTTGTCCACGCGCGCAGGCGCGCGATGGCTCAGCTTGATGCCGTGCGTCGACGCTGGCGCCGGAATCGGCTCGGGGTGACCCCAGCCCAACGACGAAACGCACGGGTGAGGTGCCCCGGGTGCTTGTAACCCAGTTGATGCGCGATTTCGGCCATGCTTGCATCCGTGCTTTCGAGAAGAAGCGCAAGCCAGTGCGAGCGGTACGGGCGACCCGACGCGTTGATCCTTCCTACTGGCACGAGATCGTTATACAAGATGTCGACAAGGGAGATTTGAAGCCATGCAGTTGAAACAGATCCTCGTCGCAACCGACTTCTCGGAACAGTCCGACTCGGCAATCCGTCATGGCGCGAATATCGCCTGTTCCACCGGGGCCGGGCTGCGAATCGTGCACGTCGTCGAGACACCTGCGGATGAGGAGGGACTAGAGTCCGCGCGGCCCGCCGTGCAGCATTGGCATATCGATGACGAGGCGCGAGTCGCAAGCGCCGCCGAGGCGTGCGCGGCCGAGGGTATCGATATTACGCAGGAGATCGTCGATGCCCCGTCCACGGCAGAAGGACTCCAATCGGTCGTCGACACTCACGGTGCGGACTTGACCATCGTGGGCAGCACGGGGTTGTCCGGGATCAAACAGGCGTTGCTCGGCAGCACGGCTCAGAAAGTTCTACGTACCGTGCAGACGCACGTCCTGGTGGCCCGGGGCGAGACGCCTCCTGCCGCGGGCTACGAGCGAATTCTCATCCCGACCGATTTCTCCGTACCTGCCGAGAAAGCTCTACAGCTTGCCGTGACGCTGGCAGCGCCGGACGCACAGTTCGACCTCATTCACTTCTGGCGCGTTCCTGAAGCCACACGTGGAGATGAGTACTCCCAACTCGTCATCGATACCGTTGGCAATTCCGTGAAGGAGCGCGGCCGCAAGCTGCTCGAGTCCTTCCAAAAAGAAGCGCCGAACGCCAACTTCTACTCGGTTCAAACGTCCCCTGAGCGCGGCATCGCGCAGAAGCTAGAGGAAGGCGACTATGACCTCGTCGTGGTCGGAAGCTATGGGCGCTCCAACCTGAGGCGTTGGCTTCTCGGAAGCGTAGCGGAATACACCGCCAGGACTGCGCCTTGCGCCATCGCGGTGGCCAGGCCCGACTGAATCGCTCGCGGATGATGCGTAGCATGTCCCCCGCGTGAGCTCGATGCCCGGTGGGCTATAATCAATGGGTGCGAAGCGTACGACATAGCACCGCGAAACGTGGTGCCCGCCTAGCGCTCGGGTCTGTCCTTTGGTTAAGACCGCTTAGTTCTGGACCTCATTCCGGATCGGTTGGCCGGGATAGACGTCCTTCAACACCTTCGAGTCCTTCACAACGATCGTGCCGTTGACCACGACGTACGGAATTCCTTCTGAAGGCAGTCCGCCGCTCGCAGGGGTCGCAACCTGCTTGACGGTGTCGGGGTTGAAAACGGTGATGTCCGCGTCGGCGCCCACTTGCAGGCGGCCTTTGTGTGCCATTTGCGGGACGCCGTTGTCCTGCATGAACTTGGCCGGCAGGTAAGTCATCTTCGAGATCGCGAGCATGAGCGGCATGAGGTTTTTCTCGCGCACCATTTGGAGCACGATGGCATGGGTTCCGGCACCCCTCGGATGGCCAGTGACCGATTCGTAGGGGGTATCCCAGTCGTACACTAGAGAACCGTCCGACTTCAGGTTGTAAGGGAAGGCATCGCTGCCGACGAGGCTTGTCGGGTGCGCCAGCGCTTCGTTCAAAACATCCGCGGTGGCATTCTTGAACGTGACGCTGGTGAAGGGCGCTGTCTTCACGAGTTTCTCGTAGCGCGCCTTGGTCAGCGGCTTCCCTGTCGTGATTTCGACGATGTCG
Source organism: uncultured bacterium (assembly GCA_965369435.1). Lineage (GTDB taxonomy): Bacteria > Myxococcota_A > Polyangia > Polyangiales > Houyiibacteriaceae > SG8-38. Next base: position 4,146 of record CBDURI010000175.1, on the reverse strand, counting down.
CCGTAGTCATGACCCATATTCGGCCCATAGTTGTCTGGATGGAGATAGTCTGCGGCCACGATGGTGGCGCCGTATGTGTAGGGGTAGATCTCACTGACGACCTGGAAGCCACGCCCGTAGGCATCATCCACCATCTTCTGGCAACCAGGCGTAAGGTCGAGGCACTGTGCCGTCATGTGCTGGACGATCAAACCGCCACCACCCCCCAACACGGCGGCAAGCTGCTCGTCCGTCCCCAGCATGCCACTGGCACTTTGATTCTGACCGGAGAACCGCCCATGCAACCCCAGGAGTAATCCGTACTTCCCGGTAATCTCTTGAAGGCCGTAGGTCTCTTTCTGGGTAATGCCGGCGACCATGTAACCCGTGGTCAGTCCTACGCCGAGCGCTCCCTGTTTCACGCCCTCTTCTACGAGAGAGAGCATCTTCTCGATCTGGGCATCGGTCGCCACCTTCGTCGACCAGTTCATCGTGGCCCCGGTCTTCTTTGAATCGAGGAGGTCGGCGAGCGAGCCCCCGTTCTTTGGCTTGAAGTTCGGGTTCAACACCGTTTCGCGGGCGGCCATTACGCTTGCGGTGGCGCCATAGTTGGTTTGTGACTTGCCTTCCAGGCTGGCGTACCACTCGTCGACTTGGCCGACGCCGCCCTCGATCTCCAGCGGCGTCGTGATGCCGTCCCGAAGCGCCAGCCTTCTCCCGAACGCCTGGCACATACCGTGGTGATGGGTATCGATGAAGCCAGGAGCCACGACGTGCCCCTTGGCATCAATCGATTCTTTGCCTTCGATCGCTTGCTCCGTGACGGCGACGATCTTCCCGCCCTTGACCCCCACGTTGCGTACTGCGTCGAGCTTGGTCTCCGGATCCATCACCCGGCCATTCAGGATCACGAGGTCGAGGTCCTCGGGGATGGCAGCTTCGTTTGGCGTCTCCACGGGCTCTTGAGAAGCGGGCTTACAGCCCACAAACGACAGGATGCAGCTCAGGGCGGCGGCAGCGCAGTAGCGAGTCATATTCTTGAGTTCTCCGGATCTTAGAAATGCGAGGAGACCAGGCCGAGCAGGTGATTGCAAGCAGCACATCGATGCTTTGGTCACGGCCGCTTTACGTTTCAGAACCCGAACTGCAGTTGAGCCCGAAGATAGTACTGGTTGCCTGCATCGGCTGGAAGCCAGCCAATTACGGGGTTGGGATTGACGAGGGTCGAATTGATCGCGTTGAGCAGGAGCGCGCCTTCGAGGCTGAGCTTGATGCGGTTGGTCCAGTTGAAGGGGAAGGCGCTGGTGCCCAGCGTGAGGGCGTTGAAGGGAATTAAGCCTGCAATCTGGCCGGGATGAACCAGCGAGTATTGCGCGTAGACCTGCCAGGGATCGAAGATGAAGTACCCGGCCTGTGCCACGAGGCCCCAGGTCGACCGCACCCCGTCGACGGCCTGCCAGTTCCATACGCCATACGCCATGGCCTGAAAGCCATCGCCGCCCACGCTGAGGTCGACGGTGACTTGCCCGGAGTGCCGCGGCGTCCCGAGCGTTGTGTTGGGCCCCGTCACCGCGTACCCCGAGCCCACGCCGAGGAGGACCCCAAGCGACCGACCTTGGCGCCCGACCAGGTCGTTGAACGTGTTCCAATCCTCCCCGAGAAGCTGAACCTCCCCGCGCCCGGACAGAAGCGCTTGAGACGTGGTGTTGTTGGGGAAGTCTTCCTTGCCCCCCGCCACCCCGTTGCTCACGGCAAACCAAACCCGACCGCGGTCCCTTCCATAAAACGCTTGTAGGCCGTCCGAGGCGCCGACCGCGAACGCCTGGTCCACGGCCGAGAACTCCGTCGTCAGCGTGTCCTGCGCGAACGTCCAGTCTTCGCGCGTGATGGCGATGAACTGCCGCCCCACCCTGAGGTTCCATGCGCCATCGTTGTTCGCGGAACGATGGTGGTAGTTCTTGAAGTTGTAGCCGGCGTACGCGATCAGCAGGGAGAAGGCTCCTGTATCGTCCACGTTGAGGCGGAACTGGTACTCGATTCGGTCGGTCATCTTCCCCTCGAAGAAGAAGCGCGCACGCGGCACGACGAAGCCCGAGTCGAATTTTGGATCGCCGACAAGCGGCCTTTCCCGCCAGCCCAAGTTGTACCGAAACTGCGCGTACGCGCCGATGTTCAAGCGAAACTCTGCGTTCCGGCTCTGCACGAAGAACCCGTTGAAGTTGGCTTTGTCGAAGCCAGCGATGTCGTGCTTGATCTGCTCGTCTTCCGCATCGACCGGCGCCTCGGCGACCACTGGCGGAGGGGGCTTCGCCGCTTCCTCGCCGTGCGGCAGCGCGCCACCCGACGGTGCGAACTGCGCGGCTGCGGTGGCATCCGCGCTGAGCGCGGCGGCGATCAAAAAAACAAGAAGCCCGCCGCGCACCCACGTCATCGCAAGTGCCCGCATACGAGTCCAGTCTTGATCGCCGTCTTGCTGGCTACGCCGACACGGCGGTGATCACGGAGGCGCAGCCTCAAAGCTGCGAGTCGAGAAAAGGTAGCCACTTGAGGATGCCGACCGTCAGTTTCTGCCAGGTGGTCGCGTAGGGTTCCTCTTCCATGACGACCTCGGGTCCGCCCTGACCTCCCACCCAGCGCATGTTTTCACGGCCGCCTTCGCGGGAGAACTCGACCTCGAAAGCAACCTTATGAACATTCTCCTCGAAGTTTCTCGAAGACTCGCTCGCGAGCTTAGGGTCCTTGAAGATCAAGCCGATCTCGTTGTTGATGAACAGTGAGCGCTGATCGAAATTGAAGGAACCGACGAACATGTGCTCACCATCGAAAGACATGGTCTTGGCGTGCAAGCTCGATTTCTTCAGCCCCGGCAGCCACGTAAACGATTTGCCCTCCCGGTCCTTGAGTGTCTCGTCGAGTTCGAATAGCCGGACGCCACAACGCAGGAGCCGCCGTCGGTACTTCGAGTATCCTGCATGGACCGCCGATACATCGTTGGAAGCTAGCGAGTTCGTGAGAACGCGCACCTGAACGCCGTCCTGGGCGAGTTTGCATAGCGCCTCGGTAGCCCTGTCGCCGGGGACGAAATAGGGCGAGACGATATCGGCTGTCTTTGTCGAACCGGTGATGTACGGCGCCAGTTGCGAGATCAGCAACTCGTCCTGCCCAGCCTTGCCCAGGGTCTCCTTTTGCGGGGAGTCGTGAATGACCCGGGCCTCTGCCCAACTGAAGGCCAGCGAGTGTGCGGCGAGACCATGTGCGAAATCCGAGTCGCTCAGAGCTTGAACATAGGCCGATGTCGACTGCGTCTCGTAGAACTCAGCCCTGGCGCTTCGCAGCGCGTCGGTGTCGGCATTGCTCCCCTCCCGCACCAGGATGTCTACAGGATACGCGAATTCACTTCTCCAGTACGCGTCGAACTCCGAGGACACTTCCGCTACCGGCGGGCCGATGGTGAGCACGTCGAGATCGGAAAACGCTACGTCCGTGTCGGCGTCGAAATATTCATCGCCGATGTTCCTGCCCCCGAGAATCGTCGCCTGGTTATCGACGGTATAGGACTTGGCGTGCATCCGATAATTGATGTCCATCGCGCGGAACAGGGATTGAACGATTCGGCTCCGTCCCCGCTTCCACGGGTTCCATAACCTGACCTCGATGTGGGGGTGTGCATCCAACCCGACCCATGTGTCTTCGTCCTGGTTGCCATAGATATCATCGATCAAGATGCGCACTCGGACACCGCGGTCTGCCGCCCGCAACAAGTCGTAGGTCAACAAGCTGCCCACCGTGTCCTGGTGGTACATGTAGTACTGCACGTCGATGCTCTTCTCCGCTCGTCTGGCCAGAAGAGCCCTAGCGGAGAACGCGTCGCGACCATCGGGCAGGAGAAAAACGCCAGCCTTGCCGGGATGGGCCGCCAAGTCTGATGCGAACTCTCGCCCGAGCGAAGTCACCGCCCCGTCATCGATCGCATTGGAGACGGTGCGTCCCGAAATGTCTGGCAGACGGTACATGAAACCCATCAGAAGAACCCCGGCGGCGACGATAGCCACGAAAAACAACAGGCGGCGGCCCCACGGCTGTTCAATGAGGTGGCTGTGATGCGCACTTGATTCTCTCATGATGCGACGAACTGTTGGATCCGTTTTTCGGCAAGAACGCCGTGCC
>CBDURI010000174.1:0-6058 GCA_965369435.1 uncultured bacterium | reverse complement strand
AACGCAGCCGGCCCGGGAATCGACTGCCCATCTTGGGTTTGCCCGTCGAGATTGCACTCGCCGAGGTCGCGTTTGCAGCCCGCAACGCCCGCAAGAGCGCTCGTCGTGAGCACCAGAAGGAAGCAAGCTGGAGCGCGGCCGCGAAGCATCTGAGCCGGCAAAATGCTTCTGTTGCCCCGCAGAGTCAAGCGAGATGCACGGGTCACGCCAGAGCTACAACACCTGAAAAGGCTGCGTTTTTCGGTCTCTGCTTTGCCACAGCACTCAATTATGCTAGCTTCGAGGCGTGGAAGTCGTCCTTCGCAAAGTAGGCCGCAAGTCGGGACGTGCCGTCGTGGGGCGTCTTTTGCGGCCGCCTCGTAAGGGCTCGGTCGTCGTCATCGAGTTTGCCGACGGGCTCCACGAGTACGTCACGACTCCGGTGAAGCGCGTGCTTCAGCTGTGTGGGGAAGACGGGCTGGACACCTACTACCTGCAAACGGCCAACAGCCGCTACCGCCTCGAGGTTCGTGCAACCGAATCGGGCGTGGTCGATCAGCCAGTCGCGAACTGAGCCGAGTCGGTCACCAGGTTGCCGAGCTTGCCGACCAGCTGCTCGAGCACGGCTTGTAGCCGCGTGAAATCGTTCTTCTTGATTTCGCTCGTCTGCTCGTCGACGTAGAGCGCGCGATTGAGCTCGATCTGAACCGCGTGCTGCCCTCGCTTGGGCGCACCATAGGTCGAGGTCGTCCACCCGCCCCGATACGGGTCGTCATGTTTCACGCTGAGCCCCGCTTCACGAAAATGCGAATCGATGAGGTCGATAATACGACCATCGGCGGTGGAGCGTCCGCGCGTGCCCGGGACGATGTCGGCACGGCGCACCGGTCGCCCGCCCACCGTTCGACGGCCCGCAGATGGCATCGAATGGGCGGCAACAATGACGACCTGACCGTGCCGCTCTCGTATCTGCGCCGCGACGTCGCGTAGCGTTCGGTGATAGGGCTCGTAGAAGAGCTCGAGCCTACGCGCGAACTGTTCGACGCTCAATGGCGCGCGTAGAAGCGGCGTCCCGTCCGTCCTGGCGCGCCACACGACACCTCGCGCCGGCAGGTGCCGCCCTTTCGGATGTTTCGGCACCGCCGCCGAGTCGACGTCGTCGGGACCGCGATTGAGATCGACGACGTAGCGGGACACCCGGGACACCAGGAGGGTCGCGCCTTGCTCCGGCGCCCGTTGGTAGAGTTGATCCACGTAGATGTCCGAGTCCCGCAACATCGCGGAAGGCGACGCGTCGATCTGGGATTCGACCTCGGCAGGCACCTGCAGTCCCGAGTGGGGAACTTCAACGAGCACAGGGCTCGGAGTGATTCTTGGTTGGGTTAGCTCGACAAACGACACGAGGGGCTCAAGCGCTATACGATTCTCGGAAGGGCATCTGCGAAGGAGTCACCTTGGTCCGAACCAGCCCGCACGCAAGCCCTAGATAGAGCGCACGGTAGACCGGCTCCAGATCCGCCCCCGAAGCGCTCTCCCGGGCCAGCAGTCCGCCGAGCGTCGTATCCCCCGACACCGAATCGAGGACGCCGACCCATTCGGAAGCGAGGCGGAACACCGTCAGTGGGGGTCCGTCCTCGCAGCGCTCGACCACGCGTTCGCGAAGCGGCTCGAGCACCGACTCGATCTCCTCGAGGTGTGCCTCGTTCGCGGCATCTCGCAGAAGCTCGTAGGGATCTTGTCCTGTCGGGAAAGTCTCCTCGTGACTGCGAGCGCCGCGTACGAACGCCCACTCGCCGTGCCGCCATCGGAACGATTCCATCAATCGCCCGCGAACCTGATCGCTGATCGCTCTGAACAGCTCGACCGGGCGCAAGATCCCGAGCCCGACGAGCGCGTCGCCAAGGCGCCCGCCGTACTTCGGTAAGAGTGCTAGCGCCATCTCGATCTCCATTCGCAGACATCGTCCGGTCGCCACCAGATACTCCCCGAGCAGCTCGGACTTGTCTGTCGACGCAACGAAGTCCGGCCTGCCATCGACGAAGTAGATCTTCTTGCGCCGATTGCGCTGCCATAAATGCAACACGCCGGTCTGTTGCTTGGCGATGATGTCATAGAAGACCGGCAACAGCGTCGCCGCGCGGAGCTGCCCTTGCTTCTCGGCTTGGGCCAGCTCTTCGAGCTTCCACTGAAGCCCGGGCGAGGTGACGAACCGCGTGAGCTCCGGCAGGCGGGAGGGATCGATGTACGTGCCGTCGGACTTGGAGATCTTGCTGCTACGGCTGTCGATGACGCCCGTCGTGAGGAGCTGAATCAATCGGGGATAGCTCATCGGCCCCATCACGCTGCCGTCCGTCAGCTGCACGCGATAGATGATCGGCGAAGTGACGGGGTGCGGCCCGATGAGCTCCTGCCCGGCGTGATGCATGAGGTCGCTGTCCACCAGGGAGGGCACTTTGGCCCCTGGAAGATGGATTTCCGGGGCGTCTCCGTCGATCAGATCCAACTGCGACAGGAGACGTGCGACGCGGTCGGGGCCGTGGCCCATTCCTCGGCGCCGGATCACTTCCGCACACGCTTCGCCAAACGCGCCGGCGGTCGGTCGCTCTTCCGGAAGGCGCTGGAGGCCTCGAAGGACCAGGGCGCGGATGTCCTGAGGGATGCGGCGCTCACAGCGTGCGAGCACGCGAAGATCGGCGTCCCGAATCTGAAGGAGGACGTTCAACTCGCTCTCTCCTTGGAACAGTGGTTCGCCGATCAACATCTCTGCGAGGACCGTTGCAAGCGTGAACACGTCGCTCTTGCCGCTGAGCTCTTTCCCGAGCACCTGTTCAGGGGACATGTAGCCGAGCTTGCCCCGAACCTGGCCGTCTTCCGTAGTTGGCGCGCGGCTTCGGACCGTCGCGATGCCGAAGTCGGTCAGCTTCACGTGACCGGTGCGGCTGAGCAGTAGGTTCGCCGGGCTGACGTCGCGGTGGACGAACTCGAGGGGCTCCCCCTTGTCATCGACTGCGTGATGCGCGTAGTCGAGAGCTTGGGCCGTTTGATACGCAATATGCAGCGCGACGTCCCACGGGATCGGTGAATCCGCCGGCGCGGCGCGTAGCAGTCGGCTCACGTTGGAACCGTCGACGAGCTCCATGACGAGGACGAGGTCGTCCCCCATGGGCCCGAAGTCGAACACCTGAACAATGTTGGGGTGTTCGAGTAGAGCAGCGAGGCGTGCTTCGTCGATGAACATGGCGACGAAGTCCGGATCGCTCGAAAATTGCGGCAGGATGCGCTTCAGGGCCACGCGCTTCGAAAAGCCGTGAAGACCTTCACGACGCGCAACGAAAATCTCGGCCATTCCCCCTGCCGCCAAGCGGCGCTCGATGTGGTACGGCCCGAGCAGCGGCCGTTCTTCGCTCACACATCCCTCCGTTGCTGACCGACGCACTCATCATAAGCGCGTTGGGCGCCCAGTGTCAGCTTAGTCCCGGTTTCAGCGAGAGCGGAACACTTGGGACTCCGGTTCGTTCCTGCTTATCATACGAATATCCACTGGGTACGGGGGAACCATGGGGATTGTTCGAAAGACTTCGCGCTCTAAGAAATCAGAAGATCCGCTTCTCGGGAAAGTCGTTGCCGGTCGATATCGACTGGAATCGCTGCTCGGCGAAGGGGGAATGGGTGTCGTTTATAGAGCGCGACACGTGCTCATCGACCGCGTCGTTGCGCTGAAGCTGATTCGGCCCGACCTGCGAGGCGAGACACATTTGCGGGCGTGGATGGTGCGCGAGGCGCGTGCTGCAAACCGCGTCGACCACGCACACATCGTCGACATTCACGACGTCGGTGAGACTGACGACGGCGAGCTCTATCTGGTGATGGAGTACCTCATCGGTGACTCGCTGTCGTCCCAGATCGCGAAGGGCCCGATGCCGTTCGCGCGCGCGGTCGACATCCTCGAGCAGATGACTGCTGCTCTTGCGCGTGCACACGATCTCGGTGTCGTTCACCGCGACCTCAAGAGCGACAACATCATGATCACCGCGCGCGGGGGTCGAAAAGACTTCGTGAAAATCTTGGACTTTGGTCTCGCCGCGTTGACGCGTGACCCGCGTCTCGCGCCAAAGGGCGCCGTCTTTGGGACACCAGAGTACATGTCGCCGGAGCAGGCACGGGGAGAAGATGCGGTCTCCTCGAGCGATCTGTACGCTCTCGGCGTTCTGTTCTTCGAGATGTTGACTGGACGACTGCCGTTCCGCTCCGGGGATCGCGACGAGCTGCTCGAGATGCAGCGTAAGGCGAAGGCCCCTAACCCGCGGAAGTACCGCCCCGAGATTCCTGAGCACGCCGAAAAGATCATTCTGAAGCTGCTCGAGAAGAAGGCCGAGGATCGTTTTCGCGATGGGCATCACCTCAAGGAGGAGCTCAAAGAATTGCAGCGCGCCCTGCCCTCGCGGGAGTGGGACGCACCGACCGATGCGGCCCCCATGCCACCGCCCCCACCGCCGCCCTCGGAGACACCGGGTGTGGTCGAATGGAGCGGAACCGCAGCCAACTTCCTTCGGGCAGTTGCGCGAGCATACCCGGACGGGGACGCGCCTACTCAGGTACAAGCCGCATCGGACAAGATTTGGGAACTGGCATCGCGGGCCTCCAGGCTCGAGGGGGAGCTCGAAAGCCATTCGAAGAAGCTCGAGTCAATCGAGAAGCGTGGCCGTGGGCTTCGCGCCGAAATCGGTCGTAAGGTCGAAGACCTCGCCGGCGAAGAGTCTCGCGCCCTGCGCGACGCGTCGGCGGAGCGCGACGTCCTGAGCCACTTGATCCTGAAGCGGAAGCGAGCTCAGCGCGAACACCACACGGCACAGGTCGAGGTGAAGGCGGCGGGCAACAACATCGAGCGAATCCGGCGCGGATACGAATCACTCGGCGCAGCCCGCGCCAAGGTCGAAGTCCTCGAAAGCGTCTCGCGCGACTACGAGCGCCGCGCACGCTCGAAAGAAGACGTCGCCGCGGAGCGCCGCAAGCAGATCGAAGCACTCCGCGGCCAGCTGAAACGATACAGCGAGGCCCTCGAGAACGATCTACAGACCGGCCGAGAACGAATCGCCAGCCGCGTCGGCGAGGCGCTAAAATACGAGAAGGCCTTCAGCCAGGCCTCGAATCTCCTCCTCGACCACCTCCGCGATAAGACGGAGTGCCGAGAGCTACTCGAAGACATCGACAAACGCCGCAAGGGCCGTGACCCCGACGAGAAGCCATCAGAGCTGCAAGAGCTAATGGAAAAGCACGTCGCTGCGCGCTGAGCATCTTAAGAACCGGGCCGGAGCGGAGCGCAATGCGGGGACCCTCCATACGTGGACATGGGCGCACAGCACTCAAAAATAGACAGTCCCCGTCTTCAAGCCACCGATTACGTCGGCTCTGACTCGGGGGCTGGCGGTGTGGTATCTGATGTAGATGCTTAGAATTCTCGTCTGCCTGGTCGTTGGGGCCGTGGGATGCGGGGGTGGCTCCGCGAACGACGATGCTTTCACGGACTTCGTCACTGTGGACGAGGCACTCATCGATCTCGGCTGTTTCCCAATTCAGCTGCCGCTCGATGCCGGCGAGTGTGCGACGCCGCTTGCGACGCTCGACGAGCTTGCGTTGACGCCTCGCTGCTGGCCCCCGTCGGGCACCGACGCCTGGGGGTTCTCCTCGATAGAATGGCTCGAGGTGCTTGCCGCCCGCGTGTCCAGCCGCGTCGTCGCTGAACCGGTTGTCTACGAGCGCATCCTTCGAGACATGGCTGCGCTGCGGGCGATGTCTGCGTCACGCCGGGCCCCGACGAGTGGCACTACGTCTTCGAAGAAGCCAGCGGCGACTGCCCCAGCGGCTGCATCGATCACACCTACCACCACTTCGTCACGCTAACGACCGGCGAGGTGAAACGCGACGGCATCTTCGAATACCACCACGACGCACAGCGTCCAGACTGGTTCACCAAATACGTAACCAAAGCCGTCTGCCACTGACGCCGACACTGACGCACGTCGCCTTCTACGCAGGAGGACGGCTCGGGATGGGCAGCACAGCGATTGGGTCGGCGCCT
>CBDURI010000173.1:0-6064 GCA_965369435.1 uncultured bacterium | reverse complement strand
TGAGGAGCGTGGAGGCGTAGAGGTCCCAATTGTAGCGTTCTTCGACGCGCTGGATCCCGCCCTTGGAGATTGCATCCCAGGCGGCCGGGTCCTTCTCGGAGGCTCGAAGGAAGTCGAGCATTTTCTGGGTGGCCTGTGCGCCCTGGGTGGGATCGATGTGAAAGCCCGAGATGCCGTCTTCGATGATCTCGAGTGGCCCGCCATACCGGGTGGCGAAGGTCGGCAAGCCCGAGCTCATCGACTCGACGACCGTGAGCCCGAACGCTTCGAATAGCGCCGGCTGCACGAATGCACCTCGTTGATCGGCAACGAATCGATAGAACTCTCCGACCTTGGTCTTGTCGGTTTGCATTTCGACCCAGCGAACGTTGCCCTCGAGCCCGCACTCGTCGAAGAGCCAGTGGGTGCGTTCGATTTGCTCGCGTTCGTCGCGGTCGTTGGACTCCTCGACGCGAAGCCGGCCGCCGACGATGAGTAGGTTCGCGGTCTTGCGGAGCTCTTCGCTCTGCGCGTACCATTCGACCAGGCCGGCCATGTTCTTGATGCGGTCCAGGCGCGACATACAAAAAAGCAGCGGCTTGTCCCGATCGGTCAGCAAGCCCCGAAAGGCGCACTCGGGCGAGCCGTAGACCATCGTCTCGATCTCCTTGCGGAGTTCTTCTGGACGGCGTGCCTCGTCGAAGTATGGAAAGAAGATGCGTGAGTCGGCGCCCGGCGAGACGATGTTGAACTTAGGGTCGAAGCAGTCGATCCCCGAGACGACGCGGTAAAGCCGCGGCAGCGTGAACGAGCTGTAGCTTTCGTACTGCCCGACACTTTCCGCCGTGCCCGCGATTTCCTGGTAGGTGCTGGTGATGATGAAGTCGGCCGTGTTCATCGCCATCAGGTCAGCGGTGTACTGTGCTGCGAAGTGATGCTCGGCCTCGTGGTCCTGCCAGTGCAGATCCGACAACAGATACTTTGTCTTCTCGAGCGCGTGCGCGATATTGCACTGCGTGACCCCGAGTCGGTGGGCCAGGATGCTGGCGACGAGGTTGCCATCTGAGTAGTTCCCGATGACGAAATCCGGACGCACACCACCGAGCTCCGCAAGAAGCTCGCGCTCCGCGTCGATAGCGAAGCGCTCTAGATACGGCCAGACCTCGAAGCGAGAAATCCACTGCGGGATGACGTCGCCCGTCTCATAGGTGCGGAACGGCACACGCAAGATGCGTGCGTTCTCGGTCCCGAGAATCGGTTCGATCCGCTGGTCACAGGTCGTTCCGTCCGCTTCCGGAATCAATCGGGTGATGACCACGATTTGCGGCTCGATGTCGAGGCCCTGCTCGTGGATTGATGCCCGCATCTCGCGCTCCAGGGCGCGGACCTGATCGAGGATGTAGACGATTTGGCCGCCGGTATCCGGCTTGCCGAGAACGTTGGACTGCCCGAAATAGCCATGCGGCGAGAGAATGGCGATCGAGTAGATCATCGGCATGCGCGCGAGGAAATTTTCGAGGTTCCGCGGAGACGGGGCTTCGAGGATGTCGAGCAAGAGCTCCATCGTCTCGCGAATACGCTCTGGGGTGCGCCCCCAACCGGGCTCGAAACCAAGGCGCCGAAGCTCACGGTTGAGGTCCGCGCTCTCCTCCGCATGCCCTTCGAGCAAGGTCGTCGCCTTGTCCAACGCCTCGCGCAGCTCCTCGATGTCTTGCAGCGTCCCGTTCAACATCAACTGTTGCCCGTGAACCTGGTGGACCTGAAGGAAGTCGAACAGCAGCTTCTGGCCGCGCCCGCCGTCCATGAACAGTCGCCCGGACAGATGCCGATTGAGGAACTCGACGCCGCGTCCGATGCTCCGCACATCTTTGAGCTTCGGGAAGCCGCGTTCGAACGGGCTCAGGTCGATCTCGAGCACGTATCGATCGCCTGGTGGGATTCCGACTGCAAGGCGTTCCTTGATGTCCAAGAACTCCGCCACCGTGAGCTCCCGGCAGCGCATCTCTTCGGTGTGCACCTGCACGAACTGCCAACGCCCGACGCGCGTTCGAACCGCGAGAGTGATGAACGGCTCGTCGACTACGGCCTCTTGCGCGTGGCGCATGATCGACGACAGATCGCTTTCGAGAAGCGGTGCGCCGACCTCCGTTTCACAGAACTCCTCGTAGGCGTGCACCAAGTCGGACCAAAGCAGGAACGTCCGATCCATGGCCTTCAGTCGCCTGAATAGAAGGTAGATCGGCTCGCGGTGGGACTGGAGCAACGCTTCGAGCTTTTGAGTCATTCGTGGTCCTCTGGTGGGATCCGAATGTCCCCTAGGAAATCATAGTAGTCGATCCCCTCGAGGATCCCCCGGGCGTGTGGACTATTCGCGAAATACACGCGTGGCCGTCCACGAAGCCGTTCGAGCTCGGGTGTGTGATTGCTCACGACCACGCCCAGGGTGTCGCCAGAAAGCATGTCCCAGTCGTTCCCTGAATCACCCGCCACCAGCAAACGTTGCGGTTCGAGGTTCCATTTGAAGCAGAAAAACCGAATCGCAAGTCCGGGCGAGGCGCGAACCGGGATCACGTCGAGATAGACTTCATGGTCGAGGATGGTCGTCACCCGGAGCCCCTCCTGGCGAACGCGGCGGCGGATCTCTCGAAGGCTGGGGGCGCGCTTCGGGTCGAGTCGATAGCGAAGACGGTATTTGGTTGCTGACTTGGCCACGGGAGTCAGACCGGGAATCGCGCCCACAACATGTTCGGCTTCGTCGCGGTCCCACCGGTAGCGGATCTGCCGCTCCCACGAGCGATCGGTCACTAGCCGCGTGCCGTAGTGCAGTTCCGTCCCTGCTGCGGTGATGAGAACATCAGGCACCCGGACCTCGAGCTTCTCGAGCAGAGCGAGGGATTCGTTCAGGTTCCGTCCCGTGGCGATGCCAAATCCGACTTTCGCGTCGCTCGTTTCGAGCACTTCCAACAGAGTGGTCAAGGCTGCGTCGTCGCCCGTGAGCGTGTCGTCGACGTCCGTGACGAGCACCCGGTCGATGCCCGCGAGCTTGCTGTGAGGCTGCACTGGAACGGGTTGAGTTCCCTTCACGATCTTGCGGACCTCCTGCACGTAGCGGGCCGCGTGGCTCTCCCAGGAATAGTTCTCGTGGGCTGCAGCAAGCCCATCTGCGGCCCAGCGGCTCCAACGTGCAGGGTCACTCAGCGCGTCGCGAATCGCTTCGCCGATCGCCTTCGAATCGAGCGCGTCCACGAGGAGCCCGTTATTGCAGGTTCCGATGATGTCCTGAGGACCGCCGTCGTTGGTGGCCACCAGCGGGAGCCCGGTTGCTGCAGCTTCGAGTAACGTCAGGCCGAACGGCTCGGTCAGCGCGGGGTTGACGAACACGCCTTTCGTCTGCGCGGCTAGCTTGTAGAGGTCAGGCACGTCGGTCGAGGCGTGATGCTTCGGATAGGCGACCGAGCCGTAGAGATCATAGCGGTCGATCAGCCCGAGGATCTGCGTGAGAACGCGGCGCTGCCCTGCGCTCATCTCCGTGATGTCGTCGCGGTTGCCTGCGATGATGATCAGGTTGGCCATCTCGCGCAGCCCCTCGGTCTCGCCAAACGCCCGGACCAGACCTTCGAAATTTTTTCGCTCGTCGGCTCTGGCCACGGCGAGAACCATGGGCTTGCGCGGATCGGTCAAGAATCGGTCGAGCTCGGCTGCGATGCCCGGACGTGGCCACTCCGGGTCTGGCGGAGAGAAACGCGAGAGATCGACGCCAGGCGGAATGACCTGCATGCGGTCCGGCTGGTAGTGGTCGTAGAGCTCATACTGCTCCCGAACCTCTTGGCGTGTACTGGCGATCACCAGGGCGGCCGTCTCTACGGCCCTTTCTTCCGCTTCGATGCGCTGCGTGAAGCGATAGGTCTGCTCGCTGGCCTCGCCCCTGGACTCGAGCCGCAGCTTTTTGACTCTGCCCAGCGAGTGCCCCGTGAAGACGAACGGCACACCGAGCAGCTTTGCGAGTTGGGCACCGACGTAGCCGGCGTCCGCGTAGTGACCGTGGATGACGTCGGGTGTGCGTTCTTGCATCCGGATGTAGCGCGTGATCTGATCGAGAAGACTATCGAGATGAGGCCAAAGCGTCTCTTTGAGCAGATAGCGGCGCGGGCCGAACGGAATGCGGACGATCTGGGCGCCCGGGCAAATCGGTTCGAACGGTCGCGAATAGCTCTCGTCGACCCTTCGGTCCTGGATCAAGCGGGTGACGACATCGACGCGCTCGACGTCCGGGCGCTGGGCCAGGGCCCTCGCCTGGTCGACCACGTACGAGACCTGTCCTCCGGTGTCCGCGTCCCTTCCAAGCTCGATGTCGGTCGCGCGAACCAGGCCGTGGATGGTGAGCGAGAGCACGTAGAGGCCTTCGGGCCCTGGGGCGCTGATCGAGCCGGTGCTCGTGTCCTCCGACCATTGCGCAAGGTGCCCCTCGTACAGTCCGAAGTCGGGAGTCGTCGCGCCGCGCACTGTGCACAGATCCGCCGCAAAGGCAGCCGCGCGGTCGAGGGTTGCCTGATGGTCCCACTCGTGGAGCAGCCCAAGGCACACGACGGCGCTGAACGCGTCGCCCGCGCCCACCGTGTCGACGACGCTTGCGACCGGTGGCGCCGTTGCTTCGAACACCCGCTTGCCGCCTACCACCGAAAGCGCCCCTTGCGGGCCTCGGGTCACGATGACCCCCTGAATCGCATGCTCACGCGCAAGCCCGAGTGCCGCGTCACGGCACTCCTCGAACGAGCCGGTTGGGCTCGCGGTCAGATCGGCAAGCTCGGTGTCGTTCAGCTTGATCCAGTCCGTCGTCGACAAGCACCAGTCGACCTTGTCTTTCGTCCACCACGGCTCCCGGAGGTTGAGGTCGACAAAGGAGGAAGCCTCGGTCTTGCCTTTCAAAGACCGCAACGCGTTCCAGCTCTCGCCATTGCGAAGCGCCAGCGTCCCGTGATAGACGAGCCCCGGCGCCTTTTCCGACGCGGCTCGGGCGGCGTGGTCGGCGTGGATGAAGTCCCACGCCTGCCCCGGGGCAATTTCAAAGTGGTTTTCACCATCGACGATCGTTGCGGTGACTCGGCCCGTCGGATGTGCTGCGTCCGTCTGCACGCCGTCCGTCATCAGATCCCAACTGGCCATCCGTTCGAGGACCTCGCGACCTTCGGCGTCCTCGCCAACGGCGGTAATCACCAACGGATGCGCCCCGAAACCGCGCAAATGCCAGGCGACGTTGAACGGCGCGCCACCCAGCACGCGACTGCCGTCGGCGAAGTGGTCGAAGAGGACCTCGCCGAAAATGACAGGTCGGTTGTGGAAACGGTGCACGGCTTCTTACCCGACGCCTTCCTGGGTGCAGGAGCGTTCGGTCCTCGCTAGGCTCACGTT
Organism: uncultured bacterium; assembly: GCA_965369435.1. Classification (GTDB taxonomy): domain Bacteria; phylum Myxococcota_A; class Polyangia; order Polyangiales; family Houyiibacteriaceae; genus SG8-38. Next base: position 676 of record CBDURI010000173.1, on the reverse strand, counting down.
GGCATGACCATGGTACGGTACCTACTCGCTTCAGATTTGGATGGCACGCTGATTCCGCTCGAGCGGGGCCCGCAAAGGTTGCGCGAGGTCGCCGAGCTGGTCAGAGCTTTCGAAGCGAATCAGCAGCTCCTGCTCGCCTACGTGACAGGCCGCCATCTATCATTGGCGCAGGCCGGCATCGAGGAGGTCGGCCTGCCCGCACCCGATTGGTTCGTCTGCGATGTCGGGACGAGTGTGTATCGCCGGACAAATGGAGACTTCGAGCCGGACGGCGAGTATCGCCGGGCGATGAGAGCGGCGTTCGGGGGCCTGGTCGGCGACGACGTCCGCGTCGCCATCGGATCGGTGGCGGGGATGGAGCTGCAGGAAGAGGACAAGCAGGCGGAGTTCAAGGTGAGCTATTACACCCGAGGTCAGCCGGAGCCGTTTGTAGAAATCGTGCAATCGCGACTCGGCATGGCGTGCGCGAACCTGAACCTCGTGGCGAGCTACGATCCTGTTGCCAAGCGAGGGCTCCTCGACGTGCTGCCCGCGAATATCGCGAAGGACTACGCGGTTCGATATCTGCACGGACAGTCCGGTGTCGACGAGCAGCACCTCGTGTACGCGGGCGACTCCGGGAACGACCGCGCGGCGATGTTGGCCGGGTATCGGGCCATCGTGGTGGGCAACGCAG
>CBDURI010000172.1:0-6080 GCA_965369435.1 uncultured bacterium | reverse complement strand
CTAGAGGCTTCGCTTCTTGCCGCGCAGTCCTCGGCGACTGCCTTTGGGCTTCTTCGGCCTGTCGAATGACCGGCTGTCGCCACCGCGGTCGTAGCTGCCGCCCTCGCTGCGACCGTAGTCGTTGCGGGGGTCGGGTGGGGGGCCGAAATCGCGCTGCTGCCGCGGGGGCCTGGGACGGTCTTCAGCGATATCGAGCCGCAAATCACGGCCACCGACCTCGCGTCCGTGCATCTTCTCTACCGCTTGGGCGGCGTGCTCTTCTGCAGCGAACCGAACGAACGCGAAGCCTCTCGGGCGTCCACTCTCGCGGTCCTTGGGAATGTGAACGTCAACGACCTCTCCGATCTCACCGAAGAGCTCACGAAGCTCCTGGTCGGTTGTGGCGAAGTTGAGGTTCCCTACGAATATCTTACTTGAAATGACTTACTCCGTTCTTCTGACGTGCTGCTTTGGCACGTTTTGGGTTTGCGTCCAATTCGGGCAGTGTAACCCAAATTCGACATTCTTTGGTGGGATCCCCTGGCTCAATAGTGCCAGGGGTACTTTCGGTAGTCCTGAGGGCGCTTCTCGAGGAAGGCATCCCGGCCCTCCTGGGCTTCCTCGGTGCCGTACGCCAAGCGAGTGGCTTCCCCGGCGAAGAGCTGCTGACCGACCAGGCCATCGTCGACCATGTTGAAGCCGAACTTCAGCATCCGCATGGCGGTGGGGCTCTTGGAATTGATCTCTTTGGCCCAGGATAGGGCGAAAACCTCGAGATCGGCGTGCGGAACCACCGCATTGACCATCCCCATCTCGGCGGCCTCTTGCGCGCTGTAGTCGAGGCCGATGAAGAACACTTCACGGGCCTTCTTCTGCCCGACCTGACGCGCGAGGAGAGCGGAGCCATAGCCGCTGTCGAAGCTGGCCACATCGGGGTCGGTTTGCTTGAACAGCGCGTGTTCACGGCTCGCGATGGTGATGTCGCAGATCACGTGCAGGCTGTGCCCGCCGCCGACCGCCCAACCGGGCACGACCGCGATCACGATCTTCGGCATGAAGCGGATCAGGCGCTGCACCTCCAGGATGTGCAAGCGTCCGAGCCTCGCTGGGTCGATCTCGCCCGCCGAATCGGTTTCGTACTTGTACCCATCCCTGCCGCGGATGCGCTGATCGCCACCCGAGCAAAACGCCCAGCCGCCGTCTTTGGGAGAGGGGCCGTTGCCAGTGAGGATCACGCAGCCAACGTCTGGCGTTTGCCGCGCATGATCGAGCACGCGATACAGCTCGTCGACGGTGGCGGGCCGGAATGCGTTGCGGACCTCGGGTCGGTTGAAGGCCACGCGGACCGTGCCGTGTTCCTTGGCGCGGTGGTAGGTGATGTCGCGGAGGTCGAAGCCCGGTACTTGGGTCCACTTCGACGGGTCGAAAACTTCGGAAACCATGCCGCTCTTATTCCGTGAACTCGCTCAGCACTGCGAGGATGATGCGCCCGAGGAGCACCGCCACCTGCTCGCGCGAGAAGTCGCCGTCGATCCACCGCTGCAAGATCTCGCCGGCGCCGCTGACCATCACGTCAGCAAGCGCAAGCGCCTCCGGTTCGCTCACGCCCGTGAGCGCGCGCAGTGGCTCCAACCAGGGCTGCACGAGCTGGTGCCGAAATTCCACGCTGATCGCCGTGATTTCCTGGTCGGGCCCAAAGGTTCTCAACAGCTGCCAGCCACCCGGGCCTCTCGCCTCGATCGTGTCGCAAGCCGCATCGATGAACGCACGAGCGGTCGTCGCGACGTCGAGCATTTCGTCCGGATTGGCGACGTCGGGGACGCGGCGCGAGTAGTCCTCTCGGAAGTCTTCGAGAACGCCCTTGATGAGCTCGTGTCGGTTCGGAAAGAACTTGTACACCACGGGGCGGGTGACCCCGGCTGCGGCTGCCACGTACGGGATGCGCACGTTGTCAACGCCATCGGCGGCGATGATATCCGAGGTGACGCGCAGCAATTGGCGTTGACGCTCTCCGGGACTGAGTCTCGTGCGCGTCCCGTCGCTTGGTCTGTTCGATGAGGCCATGGTTTCACGAAAAAGGGTGGCTTCTAACTCGAAGCCACCCCGATCGAGTTCGAGCTCCGGAGGGTTCAGTCTTGAGCCAGGTTCATCACCTGCTGAAGGCTCATGGCAAGAGTCATGTCACCATCGATCTTAATTTTGCCTGACATGAAGGCCTGCATCGGGTTCAACGAGCCGTTGAGCATGCCGAGCCAATCTTCGGCGGACACGGTGATGGTCGCGCCGGGGCTGTCGTGGGTGCCTTTGCTGACGAAGTCGCTCGTCTTGCCCTTCGTGCAGTCCAAACTCCACTCGCCACCGCCGTCGCCGGTGATGTTGAACTGGTAGATTGCATTGGGCTGGGTGGCCGCGTCGGTGTTCGCGGCGGCTTTCGCCTCAAATTTTTCGAAGAACTCAGCTGCGGATTCCATTGATATTCCCTCTCTTGTTGGGCCGGCGGCCGTTTCCACCTCCGAATGGGTGTGGCGTGCCGGAAGCGCAGTTGTAACCGAAATCCCCGCTGCATGCACCCCTGGATGGCCCGAAAAAATGCAGCAATTTCAGTTTCCCACGATGGAAAAGGCCTCTGCCGGACAGGTGTCGACGGCATCTCGAGCGGCTTCGCGCGAATCTTCGGGGGCGCCCGTCAGCAGCCTCCCGCCGTTTGAAACAAACAAGAAACGTTCGACACATCCTGCGGAAACAGCTCGGATCTAGGCTCTGCCAACTTCAAACAGGAGGAACCGGGGATGGATGCTCTCAATCAGGCGGATACCGCATGGCTCATGGTCTCATGTGCGCTCGTGATGCTCATGACGCCGGGCTTGGCGCTGTTCTATGGCGGCATGGTCGGCTCGAAGAACGTGCTCTCGTCGTTCATGCACAGCTTCATCGCCCTGGGCGTCATCACTCTACAGTGGGTGGTGATCGGATATTCACTTTCGTTCGGCTCGGACGTGGGTGGTGGTTTCATCGGCGGCTTCGAGTACGCCTTCTTGAACGGCGTGGGTCTCGAGCCACAAGAGGGCTCCACGATTCCGCACATCCTCTTCATGGCGTTCCAAATGATGTTTGCCATCATCACGCCCGCACTGATCTCCGGCGCCATCGCCGAGCGGATGAAGTTCTCCGCCTACATCGTGTTCATCATCTTGTGGGCGACGTTGGTCTACGACCCGATCTGCCACTGGGTGTGGGGACCGGACGGCTGGCTCGGCGCGCGCGGCGCCCTCGACTTTGCGGGCGGCACCGTCGTTCACCTTTCATCGGGCATGGCAGCGTTGGTCTGCGCCGTGCTGCTCGGCCGTCGCAACCGTCCTGGCCCACCTCACAACTTGACGCTGACGATGCTCGGCGCCGGCCTGCTTTGGTTCGGTTGGTTCGGCTTCAACGCGGGCAGTGCCCTCGCAGCGAACGAAAACGCTGCGCTTGCGTTGGTCAACACCCATATTGCGGCAGGCGCGGCGGCCCTATCATGGGCCATCGTGGAATGGATCAAACAGGGTAAGCCTACTGCCCTCGGAGTGGCCTCGGGTTTGGTGGCCGGCTTGGTGGTGATCACGCCCGCGGCGGGCTTCGTGGGTCCGATCTCGGCGGTCATCATGGGCTTGGCGGTCGGTCCCGTTTGCTACGGCGCGGTGATGCTCAAGGGCAAGCTCGGCTACGACGATGCGCTCGATGCCTTTGGTATCCACGGTGTAGGCGGTGCTCTCGGCGCGATCCTCACCGGGGTGTTTGCCGCCGAGGTTTGGGGTGGCGCGCCGGGGCTCGTCGACGGGAGCAGTAAGCTGGTCCTCGAGAACATCATCGGTGTGCTTGCGGCCGCGTCCTACTCGCTGGTCGTTACTTTCGTGCTCCTGAAGATCATCGACGCCACCATTGGTCTGCGCGTTAGCTCGGACGAAGAGAGCGAGGGCCTCGATACGAATCTACACGGCGAAGAGGGCTACCACATGGGTGGCGCGGGGGCGCTCATCGAGTAGCAGCCGTCCGTAACCTCGCCCGATTGTCCGGGGCCTGCATTCGTCGTAGGTCTCGGGCATGGGGTTGGGCCGCTTCATTGCCGGGTTGTTCGGAAAGAAGGAGGAGCCTCGCGCGCCTCTGCCCGAAGCGGAGGAGCGAGATTACTCGCTCACGGAGCTCGCCGCCTACGACGGCTCCGATCCGGCCCGGCCGCTCCTCATCGGCATCCGTGGGCACGTGTATGACGTAACGCGCGGCCGGGGCTTCTATGGACCGGGTGGCCCTTATGGGATGTTTGCCGGCAAAGACTGCACGCGCGCGCTCGCCAAGGTGTCGTTCGAAGAAGAGCTGTTCACCGGAGATATCGAGGGACTCGAACGGGACGAGCTCGAGAAGCTCGAAGAGTGGATCGAGATGTTCGAGGGGAAGTACCGGCGCATCGGCCGGTTACTCGACCGTTAGGGGACCGGCGACAGCACTGGAGTCACCTGGAGGACCTGGCCCGCGTTGTTGCGACCGTCGTTGGTGACGTACAGGAGCCCGTCCGGCCCTTGTCTCGGTGAGCGAAGCCGTCCTTCGTCTTCGATCGCGCGACAATCGTCGGTCACTTCGCCTTCGGAGCTTATGAAGTAGATGTGCAAGTGCTCGGCCTTCAAGGTCGCCACGGCGAGCACGCCGTCCCAGTCACCCCAGTCACCGCCTTCGATGAAGCCAGCGCCCGAGAACGCGAGCGTGGGTCTGCCGGTCGACCAGATCGCCTCGACCGCATCGGGGAACTTCACGAGGTCGGTCATCGGTACCGACTCGGTGTAGCCGGGTACCGGGTCCCATCCGAAGTTGCCAGCGACCAGCAAATTCAGCTCATCGTCGATCGACGGGCCGTGCTCTGCCGACACGCCGAGATCGTCTGCCTCGCGGAAAGCCATCCCCTGGATATTCCGATGGCCCTTGGAGAACCAGCGATACCCGCCCGGATTGCTGGGTGCGGCCGCACCATCGCGATCGATGCGCAGCACCTTTCCGCCAAGCGAGTCGTCGTCCTGCGGGTTGACTCCAATCGCCGCGTCGCCCGTGCCGACCCACAGGTATCCGTCCGGTCCAAAGCGCGGGCGACACCCGCTGTGCCTTCCCGTGCTGTACGGCATGCCGGTCACGATGTCGCTACGGCTGAGCACTTCGTTGCCGTTGGGCGTCGCGAGCGTGAACCGCACTAGACGCACGTCGGTGGCCCCGTCGGCATTGGAGGCCATGCACACGTAAACGTAGCCGTTCGCAGTGAAGTCCGGGTCGACTTCGAGGCCAAGCATGCCGCCTTCTCCGTTCGCCACCACGTCAGCGGGTGCGATGGTGAATGGCTCGGCCTCGACGCCGTCGACATACACGTTCAGCCGGCCCGGTCTTTCGGTCACTAGTACGGTTCCGTTGGGCAGCCAGGCGATGTCCCAGGGCTTGTCGAGACCGGAGATGAACGTTGTCACCTCGAGTTCGGGGACGAAGCCTCCGCCGCCAGACCCACCGCTGCCACCGCTGCCAGCATCGCCGCCGAGACCTCCCGATCCACCGTCGCCACCGGAACCCGCCGAGCCGCCAGCCCCGGCGTCTCCGCCAGCCCCGCAACTAGCGCCTCCTCCAGTGCTTTCGGATTCCGAACATGCCCCCAACAGGACGGCACAAACCAAGAAGAGTCTAAACGCCACGACGACAATGTCCGCTGTACGCGCCTCGATTTCAAGCCGAGGTCGCGCTCGCCATCCTGACGAAAGCGCTCAGTATCGCGCCATCATTCACGCGCATCGCCCGGTAATACTGGAATGTCTGCCCGGTCGGCGGCATGATGGGGCACGTCATGCGGGGGAGGGTACTGGCACTGGGCTTGAGCGCGTTCTGCGCAGCGGGATGCTACCAGTCGATCGCCCTGGACATGTTGCCCGACGCGGGCACTGACGCTGGCACTGACGCGGGCACCGACGCGGGCACCGACGCGGGCACTGACGCTGGCACGGACGCGGGCACTGACGCGGGCACCGACGCTGGCACTGACGCTGGAACTGACGCTGGCACTGACGCTGGCACTGACGCTGGAACTGACGCTGGCACTG
>CBDURI010000171.1:0-6101 GCA_965369435.1 uncultured bacterium | reverse complement strand
TAGTCGCCGAACTGGCCGGTGAGCACCCCTATCAACTCTTGATTCTGCGTAAGCTCCTCGAGGACCTCACGGGTGCTCCGCATGGAGTCTTTGAGCAGCCCGCGACGCATCATCCCGCCGAAGACCTTCGAGACGAACGGCGGCACCGCCTTTTCGGCAAAGAAGAGCTGCGACTTTTTGACGGTACTGAGAACCTTCTTCAGGTACTGATTGATCGCGTCTTTCTCGCCCGGGAAGTATTCGTGTAGCTGTGCCCGGAAGTTCTCGAGGCCGCTCACGTAGTCGTACGAATTCTCGCCGAGGATGATGCGATCGTAAACCTCACCCATGTCCGCCCAGTCGAGCTGGCCGTCGGTGACGAAGTCGAAGATCCTCCGCGCGCTGCGGCGGGGATCGGACACGTCACCGATGTAGTGAACGCCGACGTCCCATTCGTATCCCGGCCTGCGGAAGGTGTGCGTAAAGCCACCTGCCGTGTAGTGCCGCTCGAGGACGAGAACCCGTTTGTCGGCCAGCTTGGCCATCGTCGCTGCGACGGAAAGCCCACCGATGCCCGAGCCAATGACGATGGCGTCCCATTGATCGGCAAGGCCGGGATGATGTTTGTACGATGTTCCGATTCGCATGTCGTTCTCCTAGGCGCGCTTCATTGCGCCGCTTCCGGCCTTTCGAAAACCGTCGATACCAACTCGTCGAGCGAACAGCCCATCACGAGCTTGCCCGCGAGGTGCAGGGAAACCAGGCCGTGGATCTGAGCCCACAGGTAGTGCGCCCGTGCGAGCGACTCTCCCTCCAAGAAACCCGCTTCCACGCTCGCCTTCACCGCTGCGTGAAGATAGGAAAACGCCCGGGCCTGCTCGGCCTCGAGCTCGGGATACGTCCCGGCAGGAGCTTGCAAGAGCTCGAACATGATGTGGTAGGCATCGGGTTCGTCCAACGCGAAGCTGACATACGCCCTTCCCAACACCCGAAGAGCGTCTTCCGGATCCTCGATGCCCCCGACGGCATCACGCTGCGCATCGGCGAACCTCCGAAACGCGGCCGTCCGCACCATAGCGAAGAGCTCTTCTTTGTTCTCGAAGTACCGATACGGCGTCATCGGGCTCACCCCGAGCTCCTTCGCCAACGACCGCAACGTCATGCCGCGATACCCGCGCTCGGCAAAGAGCCGTGTCGCAGCAGCCACCGCGCGGCCCCGAAACGCGTCCAACTCCTCCGCCGTCAACACCGCCCGAGCCATGACAATCTATTTACAACGTAAACTTTATAAGTCAAGGGGACCTCTTGTCGCCTCCCAAGCCCCGACGATCACCCGGCTTCTCAGGCGAAAAGCCGATGGAGCGCGTCCCGTCGGAACAGAGGATCCCGCTCCTACTTGAGCGTTACTGCCGCCCAGGCCCGTTTGCCCGCCTTGATGACGTAGCGGCGGCCTGTAGGGAGCTGGGCTTGGGGGTCGACTACTCGGTCGCCATCGATTTCTACGCCGCCTTGTTGGATGCGGCGGCGGCCATCGCTGGAGCTCTTCACTAGGCCGATGTCGCTGAGGAGCTTCGGGATCCAGACGCTGTCTCCCTCGAGGGTGACCTCGTGGTGGGGCATGTCGTCCGGGACTTGGCGCTTGGAAAACTGCGCGAGCCAGGAGGCTTCCGCCGCATCGGCCTGCTCAGCGTCGTGGTAGCGCGTGACGAGCTCCTTGCCGAGTGCGATCTTGACGTCGCGCGGGTTCGCCTCGCCGGCGGCACATGCGCGCTTTCGCCGTTCGACCTCCAGCGCAGGCTCGGTGGACAGCAACTCGTAGTAGCGCCACATCAAATCGTCGGAGATGCTCATCAACTTGCCGAACTGGTCCTTGGGTGCCTCGGCCACGCCGATGTAGTTGTCCAGCGATTTGCTCATCTTCGCACCGACGATTTTGCCCCCTTCGGAACGCGCGTTGATTCCTTCGAGAATCGGGGTCGTCATGACAATCTGAGGACGTTGCCCCATTTCTCGCATGATCTCCCGGCCAACGAGCAGATTGAAGAGCTGGTCGGTTCCGCCGAGCTCGACATCGCATTCGAGCACGACCGAGTCGTACGCCTGAGCGAGGGGGTAGAGAAGCTCGTGGAGCGAGATGCTCTGATGCTCCGCCCAACGGCGCTTGAAATCGTCGCGCTCCATCATACGCGCGAGGGTGTACTTACCGGCGAGGCGAATGACGTCGTCGAACGCCATCTTCCCTAGCCATTCGCCGTTGTAGACGATCTGTGTGCGCGCCGGATCCAAGATCTTGAACGCCTGGTCGGCGTACGTACGCGCGCCCTCCAGAATTTCGTCACGCGTCGGAACGGGGCGTGTGCTGCTCCTGCCGGAGGGATCGCCAATCTGCGCCGTGAAATCACCGACGATGAACACCACCTGGTGCCCGAGTTCTTGAAACTGACGCATCTTGTTGAGGAGCACCGTGTGCCCGAGATGGAGGTCGGGCCGCGTCGGATCAAAACCTGCTTTGATTTTGAGAGGCTTGCCTGCGTTCAAGCGTTCGAGGAGCTCCGACTCGACGTGCAAGTCGACCACCCCGCCCTTGAGCTCGGCGAGCTGCGCTTCGGGTTTCATCTCTCGCCCCTATGCGCCGGGTCCGGTGACACCATCGTCTGGGACGCCACCATTGACGAGCTCTTTGAGCTCCTTGCCGACCTTGAAGAACGGAAGGCGCTTTTCCGGAACCGGAACCGGCTTTCCCGTCCGAGGATTTCGCCCGCTATACGATTTGTATGCACGGACCGTGAAGCTACCGAAGCCGCGAATCTCGATCCCTTCGCCCTGCTCGAGCGCCGATGTCATTGCGCTAAAAACGCAGTTTACAACGTGTTCAGCTCGGCTTTTCGTGATCTTCGTCCGCTGGGCTACAGCGTCGATGAGCTCCGACTTCGTCATCGATTCTCTTCCCATTGGGGGCTGAGTATATCTAGGCACCTAGGCGCGTCAATAGCGATTTCGCGTACTTGCACCCTTTGTCAGCGGCGTCCGGGGGGAGCCGCCTTCAGTGGCGGACAAGAGTTGCAGCGTAGTTTTGTGAGGCTAATCGCAGTGTCGATCGCGATACGTCAGCCCGTGCTGTCGAGCGCCTCGACCACATCCGCGATGAGCTCGTCGGTGTCCTCGATCCCGACCGCATACCGCACGAGGTTGTTCTTGATCCCGATCGCCTCGCGCTCCTCGGTGCTGAGCTCGAAGTAGCTCATCAACGCCGGCTGCTCGATCAGCGACTCGACGCCCCCCAGGCTAGGCGCGATCCGAGGGATCCGGCAGGCGTCGACGAAACGGCTCGTGCCCTGCAGGTCGGCGTCTACTTCGAACGTCACCACCCCCCCGAAGCCGCTCATCAGGCGCTTGGCGGTCTCATGATTTGGGTGCGAGGGGAGGCCCGGATACCAGATCTGGCGGACCCGAGGGTGTTGCTCGAGCCGCTCGGCCATGGCCTGAGCGGTTGTGTTTTGCTGCTCCACGCGGAGCGCCAATGTCTTGATGCCACGGTGAATTAGATAGGCCGCGTGCGGATCGAGACAGGCGCCGAAGACGCTGCGTAGGTCGCGAACCAGCGAGACCAGGCCGGCCTTCCCTGCCACCACGCCGCCGAGTACATCGTTGTGGCCACCCAGATACTTCGTAGCGCTGTGCACCACGATGTCGATCCCATAGTTTGCAGGCCTGAAATTCACGGGCGTCGCGAACGTGCTGTCGATCAGTGTCTTGACCTTGTTGTCGCGGCAGATCTCGACGAGTTGCTCGATGTCGGGAATCGTTTGATACGGATTGGTGGGCGCCTCGGCGATGACCAACCGGGTCTCGGGTCGAATCGCCGCTCTGAGGGCGTCGACATCTGCCGGCGGGATGAGCGTGCTCGATACACCAAAGCGATCGAGGAACGTCGTCACGAATTGCCTCGTTCTGCGATAGCAGTCGGCAAACAAAATCACGTGCGAGCCGGTCTTCACCAGCGCCAAAATCGCCGTGGTGACGGCCGCCATGCCACTCGCAAACGCAGCGGCATCCTCGGTGCGCTCGAGCGCCGCCAGCTTCTCCTCCACCAGCCGCACCGATGGGTTGCCGTAGCGCCCGTACTCCTCGCGTTCTTTTCGCCCCTCGAAATACGCGATCAGCTCGGCCGTATCGGCGAACGAATACGTTGCCGTCTGGGTGATTGGCGCCACCAGCGCGTCGTACGGATACGTCCTCGGCTCGCCGCCGTGAACCGCCAACGTCTTCTGGGAGATCTCTTTCTTGTCGGACACTAAGACCGGAGCGTAGGAGAGCCGATCTGGCCGTGCAAGCCCGAGCGGCTATGGCTGGGTGCAGGTGCCGGCCGCGACGTCACGCACGCAGTCGAACACGGGGTCGCCGGGGCCCGGATTCGATTGCTGACCGTTGAGCATGTAGACCCGGTCGGTGGACGGACCAGTGAACATCGGAGCAGACCCGGAATAGACCACCGCGGCGTAGTGAACGGAGTGGGTGAAGTCGACTACCCCGACCGTGACGGCGGAGCCCGATCGGAAGTTGAGGTTGCCCGTGTCGGCTCCGCTCCCACCGTACGAGACGACCACCCAATCGAGCACCGAGCCGTTCGACCCCTGGTCGAAATCGATGCCGCGCCAGAACACCGGGGAGACCGTGTCGATGCTGGTGAAGGTGATGGGTTCCGCGCTGGTGCCACGGGCGTCCAACGTGCCGTCGTTGCCGTCTCCGACTCGCAGACGCCGACCGCTCGCGAAGCGGAGCTCGGTGCCGGGCTCGATCGTCAGCACCGGGAGAGCTTCGACGGGGCTCGCACGACGAATCTCGACATTGCCCTGGACGACATACGGCACGTCGTTGTCGGGCCAGGTGGCGGTCGTGTCGACTGTGTCCCCGAGGACCCACACGCCCTCGTGTCCCGGCGTTGCGGACACGTTGTTGCCGGCCAGCGTGTTTCCGACACCGAAGCGGCCGATGAAGTTTGCATACATGCGAGCCGCAGAGAACCGCGAACCCACGATAGTGTTGTCGTTGCAGGCGGATCGGCAGTGTGTGGAGTTGGCGAACGCCATGCCGTAACCGTTGCTGTTCGTGATCGTCGTATCCGAGATCGCGGGCGTGGCGGGGACCCCACCGTTGGCTTCGACCACGATGGCGGCGCGTCCGCTCGCTGGATCCAGCGTCGGCCCGGAGCCGGCCGCTTCGAGCACGGCGTGCGTCATACGCGACACCCCGGAGCTGCCCGATCCTCGGACCCGAATCCTGTTCCAATACGCTGCACCGCTAACAGGCGTGAACACGACGGGCTCGCTCTCGGTCCCGTCGATTGCCAACCGGCTGTCGATCATCGCGAGTTGCCCATTGACAGGCATTTCGATTCGATTGCCCGCTTCGATGGTCAACGACCCGTCCGTGACCGTCAGACTGCCAGTGGGCCGAATCGGCTGAGTGGATGCGTCGCTCGCGAGGGGCTTGTTCCACACCATGTCCGCCCCGCTGATTGTGCCGCCCCGGACGCGCAGAGGCGCTTCGTAGGTATTCGACGGTCCCAGTACATCGCCAAAGCCCCCCATCGTGGCGCTCACAGACAGGCCATCCACGTCGAGCACGTTGTTCTCGAACGAGCTCACGCGCGCGCTATTGTAGACGTAGACGCCGACCGAGCCCGGTTCGCTGCTCTCGATGAGACAGCCCTCGACGATCGCGATGCGATCGCCCGGGTTACCGGGATTGTCGATGCGAAGGCCTCCAGTCACCGCCGCGCCTAGCCCCTCCATACGAACGTTTCGTAGGACAGTCCCTGCCTGAATGAGACTTTCGAGCAGCAAGCCGTCCCACGTGCCGTTGTCCGACACCATCCTGATCGGTGCTTCGGGCGTTCCCGAGGCGACGAGCGTGGCAGGCTCGGTGCTGCTCGATACCTGGAGGCGCCGGCTGGTCGCGAAACGCATCTCGGTGCCGGGCGCGACGGACATGACACTGCCGCCGCGAACGAAGATCCCCTTGCTCAGGTAGAAGGGAACGCCATGGTTGGCCCAGTCTGCGGTCGCCCTGCTGACGGTCGAGCCGCGCACGAAGATTCGATCCTCGCCATTGCCTGTGAG
>CBDURI010000170.1:0-6147 GCA_965369435.1 uncultured bacterium | reverse complement strand
AGCAGGTGCCTCAGCAGCAGGTGCCTCAGCAGCAGGTGCCTCAGCAGCAGGCGCCTCAGCGGCAGGTGCCTCCGCAGCAGGCGCGTCAGCGGCCGGCGCGTCAGCAGCAGGTGCCTCCGCAGCAGGCGCGTCAGCGGCTCCTGCCGGAGCTGCCGCGGCGTCGGCCGGCGCACCACCTTCAGGCGCTCCCGAAGGCGGTGGACGAGGCGCTCGCGGCGCCATCCCTAGGCTGCGTGCGCGCTCGAGCTCGGCATCTTCGGTCTCTTCCTCTTCCTCGACGTGCAGGTACTGCACCTCTTCGGGGTCAACGGCGAGCGAAGCCGGATCGATGTCCTCCGTCAGGAGCACGGTCTGGAACCGCACCACCTCGTCGAGCAAGCGCAGGTTGCGCTCGAGCTCCGCGACGAGGTCGCCGTAGCCCACGTACTTCAAATAAACGAAGACCCCGCGTGAGTTCTTCTGGATGGGGTAGGCGAGCTTTCGCTTGCCCCAGTTGTCGAGCTTGGTCAGCGTGCCTTCGAGACGCGCGATGACGTCCTTGGCGCGGTTGACCACCTTCTCAGCGCCGGCGTTGTCCACGTCGGATCGAAGGATGTAGATTGTTTCGTATTCGCGGGCCCATCGAATGGCGGGCGCCGCCGCTGCGGTTGGCATTTTTTCCTCCTGGTCTGGTCGGCCCCAGCCAGTGGCCGGAGCGAGGGAGCGCGAGGCATAGCCGATCTTCGCTTCGACGCCAGTCGTCAACGTCGGGTGTGATGGCGATTCATGGCCTGGCGCACACCCTCTTGGACCGCGGTCTCGACCATGTCCGCGCCCAAGTCGAGCACTGCAACCAGCTCGGCTCGCTCCAAGCTGTCGAAATCACTCAAAACATGGTGTTCAGGCCGTCCCCGGGCGGGCCGACCGATACCCATTCGGCAGCGCGCGAACTCCGGGCCTCCGCAGTGCTCCACCATCGAGCGCAGCCCGTTGTGGCCTGCTGTGCCGCCGCCGATCTTGAGCCGCACGACCCCAAAATCGAGGTCGAGCTCGTCGTGAACGCACAGCACCTGCTCGAGCGGGACCTTGAAGAACCGCATGGCGGCCTGCACGGCCTCCCCACTCAGGTTCATGAAGGTCATCGGCTTGAGAAGGACCACCTCGTCGTGGCCAACGGAGACCTTGGTGAACTCGCCCTTGAACTTGTCGCGGAAGCTGGGCGCACCCCAGCGCCGCGCCAGCTCGTCCACCACCATGAATCCCACGTTGTGGCGATTGCCAACGTACTTGGGACCCGGGTTTCCGAGGCCGGCGATGAGATGGGTGCTCACAGCCCGCCAGGCGCTTAGCTCGGAGCCTTGTCCGCGTCAGCCGCGGGTGCCTCACCTTCGGTCGCCGGCGCACCTGGCGCAGCCGCGGCCGCCTCTTCCTCCTCCTCGGCCGCCGAAGCCTTGCGGGGCTCGAGAACGATCGCCAGCGTCAGCTTGGGGCGGAGCAAGCACTCGACCCCCTCCGGGAACTCGACATCCTCAACCGAAAGCGTGTCTTTGAGGTCGAGATGGGTGACGTCCACCTCGACGGACACTGGAATGTTCGCCGGCGTCGTACGAACGGGAAGCGTACGGCGCGTGATGTTCAGCACACCACCCTGGACGACGCCTACGGACTTTCCTCGCGTGCGGAGCGGCACGTTCACCTCGAGCACCTTGTCCTCTAGAATTCGATACAAATCGATGTGAAGGAGCTCCTGCGTGACAGGATCGGTGCTCAGGTCCTTGACCATCGCCAGCTCCTCCTTGCCGTCCAGGGACAGCTTGAACACGACGTTCCGCCCCCTCTCGCCTCGAAGCGCTTGGGTTAATTCCTTCGGGGACAGGGTCAGCGACGTGGGCGGGAGGCCCGGACCGTAAAATACGCCCGGGATCTTTCCTTCTGCACGCAGCCGACGCGCTGGCCCCTTTCCGCGGGTAACGCGGACCTCAGCCTGCAACGTCGTCGTTTCCATTCTCAATTGCTCCAATTAAACAAACAGCGAGCTCACCGAGTCGCTGTGGTGAATCCGTTTGATGGCCTCTCCTAGCAAACTTGCCACCGAAAGCACGCGGAAGCGACCCGTCTGCAGGGCCTCCTCCCGAAGGGGGATCGTGTCGGTCACGAGGACCTCCTCGAGGGGGGAGTCCACGATTCGATCGAGCGCCGGACCCGACAAAACCGGGTGTGTGGCGGCCGCCATGACCCGCTTGGCGCCCTGTTCACGTAGCGCCCGAGCCGCGTTGGTCATGGTGCCGGCTGTGTCGATCATATCGTCCAAAATCAGACATTCCCGCCCCTCGACGTCGCCGATGATGTGCATCACCTCGCTGACGTTCTTTTCCTCGCGGCGCTTATCGATGATGGCCAGGTCGGCGCCAAGTCGTTTCGCGTAGGCCCGGGTCCGCTCCACCCCACCCGCATCGGGGGACACCAGCACCGGCGGCTCCGGAAATCGCGGCCTCAAATGCTCCAAGAAGACCGGCATTGCGTACAGATGGTCGAAGGGCTTGTTGAAAAAGCCCTGGATCTGGCCGGCGTGCAAATCCATCGAAACGACTCGGTCGACACCGGAGGCGCTGAGCAGGTCGGCCACCAACTTCGCCGTGATCGGCGTCCGCGGCGCGGCCTTTCTGTCCTGTCGTGCATATCCGTAATAGGGGATGACTGCGGTAATCGAACCAGCGGATGCGCGCTTCAGCGCGTCGATCATGACCAAGAGCTCCATCAAGTTGTCGTTGACGGGCGTACACGTCGATTGGATGAGGTACACATCCACGCCGCGCACGTTTTCCTTGATTTCAGTGAACACCTCGCCATCCGAAAAACGCGTGACTCGCGCGCGCCCTACGGGCAATTCCAGGTACTGGGCGATCTTATCGGCGAGAGCCGGATTGGAGTTGCCCGAGAAAACGCAGGTCGACTTGAACATCGGTGGTTCCCCTTAACTGAACCAGTAACCGCCACCCGGTGGGAAGGCGACCGTGGGTAGCAAAGCGTCCGTCGGGTGTCAACCACGCGCCGCTTCGGAAAGTGCTGGACAAAAATCGTGCCGTCGTTTCCGATCACTACCCGGTTGAGCTTCGTGGCGCGGGAGTGTACACCCATCGCTCCCGCACTCGGAGGAATGATGACGCTAAGCGTGACATTGTTGACGGAACGCGAGCATGTCGTGCAGCAGTGGCGACAGGCGCTGACTAAACACGACATCGAATCGAAGGTCGTCGCGCCGAACCACCTCGCGACTGCGGTCGATGGACAGGTGGCCGTCATCGTCGACGTCGATGGCGCGCAGCTCGATGCAGACGAGCTCCTTGCGACGATCGGCTTCGTGCGCGCGTCGGGTGCGCTGCCGATCGCACACGTCGATCGTGATCGCGATGCGCTCGAAGACATCGTCACCGAGCTCTGCCATGGTCTGGTCACCAGCGGGGACGGCGACGTCGCGCAAGTCGCAGCCGCCATTTCTCGACGCGCCGATCAGCGGCGCCATCTTCGTTTTGAGTTCGTGACGGTGTCTCCGTGCGGCGACGACGTGCTGGCCGTGCTTGGCAACGGCGATGCCTCGCTTCACCGACGCCCAATCGACGCATCGGACGACGGGTCTGATATTTCAAGCATCACGATTGATCCGAGCGCAGCCAAGGCCACCCTTCGTTTGAAGAGCGGCGCCGTCTGCCAGCTCTCAGCCGCATCGGTGTATGGAGCACCCGGAATGACAAACGGAGGGGAGGACATCGCCATCGACGGAGAGAAGCTCGGAGCGCGTCTTCGCGAGCTTCGCCTCGAAGCCGGGCTCACCCAGGCCGAGCTCGCGCGCCGCACGGGTATTCACCGCCCGAACATCGCGCGCGTCGAAGCTGGCCGACACACACCCTCGCTCGAGACACTGGCACGCCTTGCGAACGCCATTGGGGTGTCGACGACGCACGTGCTGGTCTCTCGCGAGTCATGAGCGGCGACGCGCCGAGCAAACCCATCAAAGACGCATCGACGGTCATCGTTCTCCGCGAGGCCGGCGACGGCCTCGAAACGTTCCTGCTCTGCCGGCACCACCAAAGCGGTTTCATGGGAGGCGCGCACGTATTCCCCGGCGGGAAGGTCGACCCCAACGACAAGGAAGCGAGCTGGCACGCAAGAGTCGACCGGCCGACCGAAGAGATCACCGCACAGCTTGGTGAGACCAACACCGAGGTCGGATTGGGTCTGCTGGTTGCCGCCGTGCGAGAGACATTCGAAGAAGCCGGCGTACTGCTCGCCGACACCGCCGAGGGTATCGATCTGCCGGCCACTCGCCAACGGCTTCACGACGGTGCTTCGTTTTCGGAGCTCGCGGGCGACATCAACATGAAGATCGATTCAATGGCGCTGACGCCGTACGCGCGCTGGATCACGCCCAAAATGGAGAGCCACCGTTTCGACACGCGCTTTTACATCGCCGTGCTGCCCGAAGGGCAAAGCGCATCGCATGACGGCAAAGAAACGACGTCGGCGGTTTGGCTCCGCCCAGCCGGCGCCCTCGAGGACATGATCGCCGGCCGCATTAAACTCGCACCTCCGACTGTGCGAACTCTCGGTTGGCTGGCACAGTTCAACGACGCGAAATCAGTGATCTCGGACGCCCTGTCGCGCAAGCCCCCACTCGTTCGGCCGCAAATCGTCACCGGGAACGACGGTTGGTTCCTTGCGCTGCCTGGCGACCCGGAGCACTCGGAAGACGAGCCGGTACTCCCTGGCGCGACGCGGATGGTGTTCGACAATGGCGCGTGGCGCGACGCGCCGTAGCGTGTTCGATAGGCTACAGATTCTCCAGATTTTTCGCGTTGTTCCTTGTGTCGGCGGGCCCCGAACCGCTACCCAAGAGAGATGGCGACCGACGCGCAAAAGTCCGAGGGCCTCTTCACCGCATCGCAGATCGCGCGCTTCTGTCAGGTCGATCTGAAGACCATCCACAACTGGGCCGATCGAGGTCAGATCTCGCACTTCCGGACCCCAGGGCGCCATCTGCGTTTCCGTCGTCCGCACGTCCTCGATTTCCTGCGCAAGTACGGCTACCCGATCCCCGATGAGCTCGGAGCCGACCGACCGCGGGTCGCACTGTTCGTCAATGGCCTCCGCGAAAAGGACAAGGTCCTCGCGTCACTGCGAACCACATTCGAGGTCGTCGACTACCCCGACCCGCTCACCGGGTTGCTTCAAATCGGAGAACAACCGCCCGACGCGATCGTGCTCGGCGGCCAAGTCGGCGACCTGTCCGGCGCACAGATCATCAACGCACTCAAACGCGGCGACAACACCCGGCACGTCCGCGCGGTGTTGCTTACCGGTGGCGAAACGGACAAGCAGGCCGCCCTCGAGGCGGGAGCATCGGCACACGTCGAGCCAAACGATCTCACCGGCTTGAGGGATACCCTCGAAGCCCTGATGGGGATTAGACACTAATCCGCGAACCGTCCGACGGCGCCCAGGCGCTCTACCAACTGTAAGCAGCGCGTCGCCTTTACGTCCGCATGAAGCTGGCGTACTCCACGGCACATGTCGCTAGACGCGCTCAAGTTCGACTCCCAAGGCCTCGTCGCCGTCATCGCGCAAGACGCGGAAACGGGTGAGGTGCGGATGATGGCGTACGCGAACCAGCAAGCGGTCGAGCAAACACTGAGCACCGGCCTTGCTCACTTCTACAGCCGGTCACGACAGGCGCTTTGGAAGAAGGGAGAGAGCAGCGGCAACACCCTCGGCGTTCGAGGCGTTTGGGTCGACTGTGACGGCGATACTCTGATCTACATGGTCGATCCCACGGGCCCGTCGTGTCACACCGGGGCGCAGACCTGCTTCTTTCGGCGCTTAGATGCCGACGGCAATCTGCTCGAAGACGCCGGCACCGCGGCGCCCACCCTGCTTCAGCTCGAACGCACCCTGCAGCAACGCAAAGCCTCCGATGCCGGGAAGAGCTACACCAAATCGCTCCTCGACGCGGGCCCGACGAAAGTCGATGCCAAGCTCCGCGAAGAGGCTGCTGAGCTTGGGCAGGCCCTGATCGACGAATCGGACGACCGCGTCGCCTCCGAGGCCGGCGACGTGCTCTACCACTTGCTGGTCGGCCTCGTCCTCCGCCAAATCCCGCTTCGCACTCTCTTC
>CBDURI010000169.1:0-6151 GCA_965369435.1 uncultured bacterium | reverse complement strand
ACAAAAACAACTGGTTGAGCGCCCCGTCGGGGCGCAACAAGTAACGACGCCCGAGACAGCGACGCGTCACGAGATACGTGGTGTTCGGAACCACAGGCCGCGGAAGACTCATACCCCCCTCATCGGCCCGCCCGCGCCCGGGTTTCTTGAAATCGTCCCTGGGAAAGGTTTCGCGTCCCTGGGAAAGGTTTCGGGGAAAGGTTTCGCCGTGTCTTGAAATCGTCCCTGGGAAAGGTTTCGTCGTCAGTGCCGGTGTTGACGTCGGGGGATGCGGCGCTCAGGCTTGCTTCATGAAGTGGGCTCTGGTCTTGTCTTTTTGCTTTGTCGGGTGCACCGAGCCGGCGCCGCCCGCGGTCACGGGTAGTGATCCTGGATCGGG
The DNA here is from genome assembly GCA_965369435.1 of uncultured bacterium. Lineage (GTDB taxonomy): Bacteria > Myxococcota_A > Polyangia > Polyangiales > Houyiibacteriaceae > SG8-38. Next base: position 5,772 of record CBDURI010000169.1, on the reverse strand, counting down.
CATCGGCGTAGCGATGGACGACCCCGGTGGCTTGCCCGTGGTGGATGGCGGTGCTGACGCTGAGGTGGACGGCGGGGAGCCTGAGGGCGCGTGCGACAACGAATCGGATGTCGAGGCTCTCGACAGCGAGAACGTGCGCGACGTCGCCCGCGTCTGCGGGCTGCCAAACCTGCCCCCGTTTTGCCTCGTCAACGCTCAGCCATACGACGAGTGCATCGCCGAGTGCGCCGAGGATCGAGTCCCCGGTCTTTCGACCGAGTGCGCGACTTGCTACGGAACCCTCGAACAATGCGGTTTCGACTCGCTCTGCGAGGGCCAATGTCAGTTCGACGCGTGCCGCACGCCGTGCTTCGACTGTTTGAATCTGGCCGGTTGCATCGAGGACTTCGAGGACTGTCGCGGACTGCCGGGAGACGGCTGCCCGGACCCACCCTAGTAGGGCAGCGACGCCGCCACCTGCTCGTAGGGTCCTCAGAGCCCCATGATCTTTGCGACCGTGTAGCGCATGACTTCGGTGGCTCCGCCTCCGATGCGGAAGAGGCGGGCGTCGCGCCAGGCTCGGGCGACCCAGAGCTCCTCGAGGTAGCCCATTCCACCGTGGAACTGCAGGCATTGATCCATGATCTCCGCGGTGACGTCGCCGACGTAGGCCTTGGACATCGAGATGATCCGGGTCGTCTCCATCGAGATGGGGCCCTCGTTCACGAACTTCTCCTCGTTGTACGCGGCGCAGGCGTTGTAGGTGAGCGCCTTGGCGGCCTCGTACTTGGTGTACAGGTCGACGAATTTCTGCTGCCAGTACTCGCGCTTGATCAAGGGCTTGCCGAACGCCACGCGCTCCCGCCCGAACTGAACGGATCGGTCGAGCGCCAGCTTCGCGCCGGCGAGCCCACTCACACAACCGACCAGACGCTCCGACTGGAAGTTCTGCATGAGATACACGAAGCCCATTCCTTCCTCGCCGAGGAGGTATCGCTTCGGAACACGAACATCTTCGTAGAACAGCTCGGCAGTGTCGCTCGACCAGTTGCCAGCTTTCTCGAGCTTCTTCGAGATGCTGAAACCCTTCACGTCCGTCGGGCACACGATGATGGAAATGCCGTTGTGGCCCGCCTCGGGGTCGGTTTTGACCATGAGCGTCACGAAGTCTGCACGCGTGCCGTTGGTGATGAAGGTCTTCGAACCATTGATGACGTACTCGTCACCGACCGCCCGCGCGGTCGTGCGAAGTCCTGCCACGTCCGAGCCGGCGCCAGGCTCGGTGACGCCTAGCGCCGCAACGATGTCGCCACGAATCGCCGGCACCAAGAACTCGTCTTTCACCTCGCGCGAGCCGAGGTCGTTGATCACAGGGGTTGCCATGTCAGCTTGCACCAACAGCCCCATCACCACACCGGCCGCGCCACAGCGAGTGAGCTCCTCGGATTTGACCACACTCATCCAAAAGTCGCCGCCGCCGCCGCCCACATCCTCGGGGTAGTGCGCTCCCAGGATTCCCAGGTCGCCGGCTTGCTTGAACACCGAGTTGGGGAAGAGCTTCTCCTCCTCCCATTGGTCGACTTTGGGCGCGAGCTCGTTTTCGACGAAGGTCCGAACTTGCTGTCGGAAGATCTGATGTTCTTCCTTAAAGGGCTGGAATGTAGACGACATAGCTCCCTACTCCGAGAATGAATGAACGTTCATTTAGTAACCGGAGCGCAGCGACTTGGCAAGCTCCGAGAGCGAGGGCTGTTTTCTACTGGTTCGCGGGCTCGATCGGCGGCTCGGCTGCCTCGAGGACGATCGCGTCCATCCGTTCGGCGTAGATCTGAGGCCCGAGCTCCGCGTGCAGGTCGGCCATCAGCTTTGCGAGCGCGGCTTCGCGTTCCTCACGCCAGAGGGTCCGTCGGATTGCGTTGCTCGCCTGTTCGAGCGTTTGGACTCTCTCCGGCCGAATCCCGGTGAGCTCCAACACGCTCCACTGCCCGTCCCCGAGGTCGAGCGGCTTGGTCACATTGCCGGCTTTTTCGAGCTTGAACGCCGCCTCGGCAAGGGTCGTGTCGACCGCCGCGCCGTCCTGCTTGCCGACGAGCTTTCCGTCGGCGGTGAAGTAGAGGAGATCCCCACCGCGAAGCTTGGTTTCGGTATCGAGGCTGCGCTCCTTGGCCAACGCACGGAACGTCCGGCTCTCGGACGCGAGCAGTGCGAGGATGTCGTCAGCCTCTGCTCTGCTGGCGACGAGAACGTGCCTGGCTCGGCGCATCTCCAAGCGACGAAACTCCTCAGGGTTGTCTTTGAAGTATTTCACGACGTCCGCTTCGGGGACCTCATCAGGCGTGACGGCCTCTTGAAAGTCTTTGCGAATGAACAACTGCACGAGAGTCTGGTCGAGGAACTTCGCGACGGCCGGGTCCGCGGCGTACCCGAGCTTCTGCGCGCCCTCGTAGTACAGCTCGTTCCGAACCTGATCGTCCGCAAACTCCTTGAGCACTTTGGGCTCGGCGAATCGCTTGCGGGCATACGGAGAGCGGGAGTTGATCGTGTCTTCGAGATCGCCGACGGTGATCGTCGCAGTGCCGACCGTCGCGAAGACCTCTGCACGACGTGCCTCGTCCGCATTGGCTGGTGTGTCTTCGGCAAGCGCCTGCACCGCAAACCCGCCAACTAGGGCGAGCGAAACCAACAAAATCCGTCGCATGGGCCGGCAGCGTTTCACGACCCCACGACTCGGTCAAGGCCCGTGGTCGGCGAAGAACGAGACGAGCTCCGAGGCGAGGGCCCTCGGCTCGAACCAGTGAATCATGTGGCCCACGTCGGGGATCTCGACGAAGCGATGAGCCTTGATCTTCGCCATCCGCTCCTGCTCGTCTTGCAGGCGGAAACCCCGCTCGCCAGCGATGATCAGGGTCGGCGCGGAAATCGCCTCGAGCAGTTTGCCGAACGAATCGGCTTGGAAGGGTCGAGGTGACCACGTCTTGTGCAACGGGTCGAACGTCCAACGGACGCCGCCATCCACGGCTTTCGTGCTCTTGCTAGCGAGAAACAGACCGAGCTCGTCTGTGAGCTCCGGGTTCTGCACACGCATCCGTTTCAGTACCGCTCGTTCGTTTTCCATGGGGCGCGGCGTCTTGCTTCGAACCTTTGCGACCCCGTCGAGCCATGCGCGCAGCCGCGTGGCTGGGTCGCGCGGTTCCATTTCAGGAGGGCCAATACCCTCGATCAGCGTCAGTGTTCGCAGTTTCTCCGGGCGGGCTGCCGCGAACATCGCGCAAACCGAGCCACCCATCGAGTGTCCGACGAGGTGAACCGGTTCGGCGCTCAACTGCGGGAGCAGCTCCTCGAGATCGAGAACGTAGTCAGGGAAGTGATAGTAACCGCCCGCGCCGACCCACTCGGTTTGCCCGTGCCCTCGCCAATCGAACGAGGCAACGCCGTGCCCCGCGGTGACCAACTCGTGCGCGACGGCGTCGAAGCTCCATCCGACATCGAGGAAGCCATGGCAAAACACCACGTCGACTGGGCGGTCGCCCCAACGAATGACGTGATGCGCAAGCCCATTCGCCGTCAGCTTCCGTTCGGACACTTCGGTCACGAGGCCTGCTCCTCGAAGCGGTGCGGGGAGAGCGCTTCGGCCTCTCGGGACGATGGCCTGCCCGCCATGGCCTCGGAAATCAGCTCAGCCGTCAGCGGGGCCAGCAGGATCCCGTTGCGATAGTGACCGCTCGCGAGAAACAAGCCTTCGATCCGAGTTTCGCCGACCAGCGGCAATCCGTCGGGCGTACCTGGGCGAAAGCTCGACCAGTGCTCGTCGACCCCGGCGGACCGAAGCGACGGGGCGATCCGGGTTGCTTTGTCGATGACGTCGGCCATTCCGCCGAACGTGACTCCGCGCTCGAAACCGACGCGCTCCATCGTCGAGCCGCACAGCACACGGCCATCGGGGCGCGTGACCACATAGCCTCCCGCACCGAAGACGATGCGCCGAAAGATCGGTGGACGAGTGTGCGTCGCGATCATCTGACCGCGCACCGGATAAATCGTCTCGGAATCAAATGGCAGCCCCGGAATCAGCGTCGTCCAGCTTCCAGCGGCAACCACTACGCGTCCCGCTTGGATCAGCGCGTCACCGAGCCGCACGCCACGTACCCGTCCACCCTCGATATGGACCGCGCGAACGGTCGACCCGCTCCGAAACGTGGCGCCTTTTCGCTCCGCGCCCAGGGCCACTGCCGAAAGCAGCTTCTTCGGCTCGACTTGCGCGTCCTCCGAGATGCTCAACGCACCGACGGCCTCGGGGTTGACGGCCGGCTCCTCGCGCCGGAGGTCGTCCGGGGTCCAGCGATCGCAGCGAACGCCGTGAGCCTCGAGGCTCGACACCTGCCCGTCGAGCTCCGCCAGCTCTTGCGCGGTGAACGCTATCTTGAGCACGCCACAACGCCGGAACCCCACATCGACACCCAAGAGCCCGTCGAGCTCACCGGCGAGCTCGGCATGGAGCTCTCGGCTTCGTCGCCCGAGCTGAAGGGCCGATGCATCGTCGTAGGATTCGACCGTCGGTCCGAGGATCCCTGCAGCCGCTGAAGAAGCCTCAGCGCCGGGGACACTTCGTTCGAGAACCACCACGCGGGCCCCGTCCTTGGCCAGCCGATAGGCAACACTGCAACCCATCAAGCCGCCACCGACCACGATCACATCGGGGTGCATGGCAGGAAGCTACTCGGTCTAGCCGAAGATGTCCCGGTACGTGACGAGGATCATCACGCCGAGCAAGAACACGATCCCAAACGCATGGACCGCCATCTCGAAGCGTTCGTTCGCGCGGCGGCGCGTGATCGCCTCGTAGCCTAGGAAGATCAGTCGGCCTCCGTCGAGCGCGGGCATCGGCAAGAGGTTGAACATGCCGAGCGCTACGGAGATGAACATCAAGATCCAGAGGAACGGGGCGGCGCCGGCCTGTGCGGCTTCGGCGACCATCTTGCCCATCATGACGGGACCGCCGATTCCTTCGGTGCTGCGCCGTTTGAACATGTCGGCGAGCCCGTTCAGCTGCGCCATGGTCATCTGATAGGGCAGCACGATCGACAGCTTGGCCGAATCCCAGACGTCTAGATTTTCGTACAGTCGAATCAGTTTGGCGCCCACGCCGATTTGGCCCCGGCCATCGTGATCCGCAGGAGTGATCGTGATCGGCGGCAGGGCTCGACCTTCACGCTCGACCACGTAGACAGTCGGCTCACCGGCACGCGGTGCGGTTTCCTCGATCAGCTCGGCGACGTCCGTGATCTTTCGACCGTTCGCCATCGCAATGACATCGCCTTCTTGAAGGCCGGCTTGCGCCGCCGGCGAATCGGGCACCACGTGGCCGACCTGCATCGGCTCGGCCGGCTGCATTGGCGGCAGGGTATTGGTGACGCCGAGGCCAAAGACGATCGCGGATGCCGTCAGGTAGTTGGCAATCGGCCCCGCCGCAATGGTCGTCACCCGCGCGAACAGGCTCTTGTTGGGGTAGAGTTCGGGATCGTCGGGGTCGACTTCCTCGTTTGGATTCATGCCCGCGATCTGCACGTAGGCGAGGAACGGAATCACCGCGACCTGGAAGACCGTAGGACTCCCTTTGGGCTGGTAGCGGAACAACGTAGGACCAAACCCGATGCTGTACTTGAGGACCCGCATGCCGAATGCCCGGGCAGCGAGGTAGTGACCCCCTTCGTGAATGATGATCAGCACCGAGAGCGCGGCGACAGTGATAAGACCCTTAAAAAGAACGCTATCCACAGCCCCAGCATAACCTCC
>CBDURI010000168.1:0-6153 GCA_965369435.1 uncultured bacterium | reverse complement strand
AGCCACGAGCCGAAGAAGCTTGGCATGAACAAGGCAGGAACGCGGCGCACCGGGACGAATGCATTGGCCGTGAACACGGCGCCGACCAGGCTGACCGCCAAGAATGCCCAAGCTATCGTTGGTACGCCGAGAAACATGGCTGCGTCGTTCTATCCTTTCCTAGGAAGAAAACGGCTGATGAGGGGCCGCGGGTTTTCTATTGCGAGCGCGTCGAGCGTGGACTGCATGATCGACGTGATCTCCTGGTAACACTGCTCGAGTACCTCGGGGTCGTCGGCGCCCTCCGGACCGAACCGGCTCCAGTCGAGGGGCTCGCACACCTGCACGGTGATCCTTGCGGGGAGCGGCACGCCTGGCATGGCTGGGATCGAAACGCCCCACGGGATCTGCAAGAGGAACGGCGCGCCATCCATGCGCACTTTGTCCAAGCTCAGAAGCTTCGCGAGCCGCTCGCCGCGCGTCAGGACAATCGTGGTTTCGTGCCCGCCGTGGCCGACCACCGGTACCACGGGAACCCCCGTTTTGAGTGCCAGGCGGATGAAGCCCTTGCGGCCCTTGAACAGGATTCGGTTGCGGTCCTTCCACGGACGAAACACCTCGTAGGAACCGCCGGGATAGAGAAGAACCGAGCAGCCATCGCCCAGGGCTGCCTGCGCGTTGTCCATGCTGGCTGGCATCTGGCCGATCTTCCGCATGAGCTCGCGCCAGCCAGGCACAGCGTAGATACCGTCGAACGCCAGACCCATCAGCGGGTCTTCGAAACCACGCGCGCGATACCAGGCCGCGTACACCGCGCTGGTGTCTGGTGTGATGACTCCGCCCGAGTGATTCCCGATCACCAACACGGGGCTTTGGGGCACCCGATCCATGCCGCGGACCTCGGCGCCGAAGTAACTCGTGAACGTTTCCATCCTCGGAACGAGCTTGCGCATGAAATCCGGATCGAACTGCTGCGCAGGTTCCTCCAAGTGGGCCTCGGTGGCTGCGGCCCATTTGTTCCAAAACCCGGTCTCCATGAAGCGCTGCAAAGCCTTCACTACACTCGGTGGCAGTTTCTGCTCAAGACTGTTTGGTTTCGTGACCATCGGGTTGCTCCAAAATAGTACATGTTCTATTTTGGGTCGACTGGAGAAGTGATGGTTGGTGCGGGTGTGTGGTCGGGTTTGATTCATCGGTTGTTTCCATGGCGTGGGCCGGTTTCCACCGAAGGGCCGCTCAGCCGCAGGCGCAGGCGCGCGGCCGCGCGCGCGACGAAGCAAACGCCCGCCGTCAGCATGCGGCTGGCGCGTAGCAATGCCTACACGGGCCTTTCCCGGTTTACCGGACGCTCGATCGATCGACTGTTCCTCACGGCGATGCGCCGGCCGCACCGTTACCCCGGCCCTGGCGACCTGGTGCGTGTTGGCGAGGAGATTGCGACCGCCCACGCGCTCTACCGTGATGGGCAGCCGGCCGCCCCGAGCGCATTTCACACCGTTCCGCCGCCGCTGCTGTCTCCTTCGATCGAGCCGGCGTGGCATCCGTCGATGCGATTCGAATGGCTCTCCTTCGACAGCGGCTACTCCGTGCCCGCGGCTGACCCGTCGAGCGAACGCTGGAACAACTACGAGCGCAATGACATCAGCCATGCATGGCTGGCCCGGCACAGTGACCCAGATCGCCCCTGGCTGATCTGCATTCATGGCCTCGGGACGGGCGGCCCTTACGCGGATTTCGCTGGGTTCCGGGCCGATATGCTGCACCACGAGTTGGGGCTCAACCTGCTGATGCCGGTGCTTCCGTTGCACGGCCCTCGCAAGCCTCCCTCATTGCCGATCGCCGCGCTCTTGTCCTACGACCTGCTCGATGCGTTCCACGGCATCTCGCAATCGATCTGGGATATTCGTCGGATGATTCAATGGGCGCGGGCTCAGGGCGCCACCAAAATCGGGTTGTACGGACAGTCGATGGGGTCTTACGTCGCCGCGTTGCTTTCGGGGCTCGAGGACGTCGACGTCGTCATCGCGGGCATTCCGGTTTGTGACATCCCGGATTTGTTCGTGCACCACGCGCCCGCTTACCAGCGTCAGGAGGCCGAGGAGGCCGGCGTGCTCGGGGTGCGCACACGTGAGCTCTTCGAGCTCGTTTCACCGCTGTCGGTCACTCCCAAAGTCGCGCTCGAGAATCGCTTCATCTTCGCAGGGAGCGATGACAAGGTATCGACGCCCGAGCAGGCCGAGCGCCTGTGGGAGCACTGGGGGCAACCGGGCATTCGCTGGTTCGCCGGCGGCCACGTGAGTTTCTTCTGGTCGTCCGAGGTGGCGCCGTTCGTCGATCACCGCCTCCACAAATCCGGCTTTGCCGTCTTGGATCACTGAGGCCAAGCATGGAGCGGTTCACGGGGCAGGACGCTTCGTTTCTCTATATGGAGACCCCCAGCGTCCACATGCACACGCTGAAGATCGCGGTCATCGATCTGCCGGCGAAGATTCCCTACGCCGACGTGTTCGATCTCGTACGCATTTCCATGGAAAGCAAGCTCCACTTGGTGCCTCGGCTTCGACAGCGGCCGGTCGAGGTGCCTGGCGGCCTACATCACCCCGTCTGGGTCGAAGATCCGAACTTCAACATCGGGCGCCATCTCTATCGCGCAAGGATCGAGGAGCCAGGCGGGCATCGCGAGATGGACCAGGCCATTGCCGAGATTGCGAGCACTCAACTTCCGCGCGACCGGCCCCTTTGGGAGACCTGGTTGCTGGAAGGGTTGGCGGACGGAGGGGTCGTGCTCGTCACGAAGATCCACCACAGCCTCGCAGACGGTGTTGCGTCGGCCACCATGTTGGGAGAGGTGATGAACGTCGAGCGCAACCACGACGATCTCGACGCGCCAAACCCGACCTGGATTTCGGAACGGCTGCCGTCCCGCGGCACGCTACTCAAAGATGCGGTCCGTGATCAGCGAGAGCAGCTGGGCTCCATCGGCCCGTTGGTGGGCAGGACGGTCAAAGGTAGCGTCAAGGTCCTGAAGAACATCAGGCATCGAGCGACAGCCGTCCCGTATCCGTTCGTGACGCCTCGCACGGTCTTCAACAGGACACTTTCTCCACGGCGCTCGTTTGCTTCGACCTCACTGCCGCTCGCGGACTTCAAGGCGGTGAAAAATGCGGCAAAGGTCACCTTGAACGACGTCGTCCTGGCGACCGTTGCGGGGGCGCTCAATCGGTTCTTCGATGAACGCGGAGAGCACCTGTCCCGGCCGCTAGTCGCGAGTGTTCCGATGGCGGTCGCTTCACCCGGCGATGCCCCGCGCACGGCTGGCAACCGGGTTGCAAATCTCTTCACGTCGCTTTGCAACGACGTGAGCGATCCGCTCGAGCGCCTGCAGAAGATTCACGCGATCACCTCACAGTCGAAGGAGATACAGCAGCAACTCGGGATCGACACGCTGCTCGATTGGTCTGAGGCTGTTCCGGCGGTGGCTTACCGATGGGTCCTAAGCGCTTTTTCGCACTCGGGGCTGTCGGACGTCATGCCCCCTCCGGCCAATCTGATCGTCTCTAACGTTCGTGGGCCAGACCAGCCGCTCTACGTTGCCGGGGCGCGGCTCCGCGCCATCTATTCCGTCGGTCCTGCGATTGAAGGTATTGGTCTCAATATCACGGGATGGAGCTACTGCGGCGAGCTCTCGTTCGCGCTCATCGCAGATGCGGACGCGATCCCAGACCCACACCTGATAACGGACGCCCTCCGAGTCGCGCTCGATGAGCTAAAAGACGCCGCCGGGATTGCGACATGAGAGAAAAAAGGGGACAGTCGCCTGCATGGGTAATCCGACGATTGATGCTTGGCACAAGCTGGTCAGAGAACAGGACATGTCGGCGCTCGACGATCTCCTGGCTGACGACGCGGTCTTCCACTCGCCTGTCGTGCACACGCCACAGAAGGGCAAGCAGCTGGTAAAGCTCTATCTCAACGCGGCTGCGATGGCGCTGTACAACAGCGACTTCAGATACGTTCGCGAGGTCATCGGCGAGTCCGACGCGTTCCTGGAGTTCACCGCGGAGGTGGGTGGCATTCACATCAACGCTGTCGACATCATCCACTGGAACGCCGACGGGAAGATCGACGACTTCAAGGTGATGATTCGTCCGCTCAAGGCGATCAATCTGCTTCACGGCATGATGAAGCAGATGCTCGGGCAGACGGGACCCAACGCGTCCACCGCTAGCTGAGCGTCGACAGCTTGTCGCGGTGCTTCGCTTGAAGTGCGTTGTACTCGTCCTGGGTGAGACTAAGCGCTTTGGCGATTCGGCGTAGCTGTGTTTGCTCGGCGTGCTTGAGCACATGGTCGGCCACCGCCATCTCGATCAGCACTTCCAGTACTTCGAGACGTAGCTCTCGATCCGCCAGCTCTCCCAGATCGCGCGTCCAGTCGTGGTCGCCGAGAAGAGCGACGCGTCCGATGTGGTCGGCCAGGAGTCCACAGATCGCATCGACACCAGCCGAACTGAGGCCATGAACCCTGCTGAGCTCCTGTCGAATCGTAGCTTCTTCTTCCGTCGAATAGTCCCCATCGGCGTACGCTACCTTTGCCAACAAGCCCGCCACGGCCGTCACGATACGCCGCGTCGCGTCGTCGGCATCCGTTAGATACTGCTCGACGATCTCCGCGAGACGGTCGCGTGCCTCTGGGGTCGTTTCTTTGGGCGTGTCTTTTCGGCGGAAGATCATGGCGCTCTCAATAGACCCGGCGCCTCCGATACACAAGCCCGCTAGAGCCCCGCCTTTATCGCGGCCCACGCGGCGAGACAGATGACGGTCGAGGCCAAGCCTAGCCACAGGGCGTCGTGTACGAAGAACGGGAAGACCAAGAGGAGCAGGCCAGCTCCGATTTGGACCGGCCGGCCCTGCTTCCGGCCGTACATGAACATCACGAAGCCGACGCCGCTGAAGAGGAAGGAGACGCCGAGGTACGCGGGTTCGAACATCCTTATCGTGGCTTGTAGGCGACGGCCGCAGACGACGGCCCTGCAAGCGGAATGACCTCGAAGCGCGTGAAGCCGGCTTCGGTGCACCACTCTTTGAAATCAGCGCCCGAGAAGTCGAACGCATCCCCGAACTCGATCAGCATGTTGAGAGACATCAGCAAACCGAACGCGTTTTCGCGGCGCGCGTCGTCGATCAGCGCTTCGACCACGATGAACGCGCCGCCTGGCGGCAGTGCATCGAAGGCCAGCTTGATCAGGTGCTTTTTCTTCTCGAGATTCCAGTCGTGGAGGACCATCCCCATCGTGATGACGTCTGCTTTCGGAAGCGGGTCCGCGAAAAAATCGATGACCGCCGTCGACACCCGGTCGGACAGTCCAACCTGTTCGATACAGCGCTGCGCAATCGGCTGTACCGGAGGGAGATCTGCGGAGATGCATCGCATGTGGGGATTCGCCGCAGCCACCATGCACGAGAGCTGCCCAGTCGCGCCCCCCGCATCGCAAAGCGTTTCGTATTTCGAGAAGTCGAACTTCTCCGCCAAAGCTTTGAAGTTGCCCGCCGAGACGCCGGCCATCGCGTTCATGAACTGCTCCAGGCGCTCGGGCGCCGCGTACAGCTTTGCAAACAACGGCTCGCCACCACCTTTGGTCTCGTTATGCGGCTGACCGGTCTGAAGCGCTTCGGTTAGGCTCCCAAAGAAGTGGTAGAGGCGGCTGCTCGCCATCTCGAGAATCCCGCCGATGTACTGTGGGCTCTTCTTGTCGAGAAACATCGCCGTCTCGGTCGTGTTCCCGTAGAGCGCCTCGGGCCCGTCGCCTTCGCGATCGAGCACGCCCAGCGCGACGAGCGCGTCAGGGAAGTCGGGAATCGCGCGTGGATGAAGCCGGAGGCGCTGTGCGATGGCCTCGCCGGTCAGCTTTCCGGCTCGGAGGTGGCTGAAAAGCTCGAGCTCGACCGCCGTCAGGAGCGTTCGAGAGCCGAAGAAGCCCATGCCGACTTGCATGATGTGTGAGGGGTCAAGCTCGGCTTCAGTCATGGGGCGTCTCCTGTTGAAGGCACCTTCCTACAACCGGACGCCTCTCCAGCGCAACAGATAAACGCTATCCTTCTTCGCTCGCGAAAAAGAACGTGCAGTTGGGGAGGTCCATGAACGCTTCCTGTGCGTGGCGCAGGTCGTCCAGGACC